>NZ_JASCOO010000015.1:0-65233 GCF_029959485.1 Stenotrophomonas sp. PS02301 | reverse complement strand
CCCGCCCCCCCCCCCGCCGCGGGGGGGCCCCCACGGATCTGCAGGAGCAGATCCGGACAGACGAACGTCTGGCCCTGGAGCGCGCAAGCGCGGAAGGGCGGGGTGCAGGGATGCACCCCGCAATCCCAATGAAGCGGCCACCCTGTTTCCGAAGCCCTCAGCGCCATCACCGACATTCCCGGGCGCGCGGCGACGCGGTCATCCCCAACGGCGTCTCCAGCTCTGGGAGGCGCGGCCCTGGAGCGCGCAGCGCGGAAGGGCTGGGTGCATGGATGCACCCAGCAGTCCCAATGAAGCGGCCGCACGCTTGCCCCACACCCCTCCAACATGCGCTCCGCTAAACTGCCCACCTCACGTATACGGATCCCCACCATGACCGCTGAAATCCTCGTCCCCGTGTCCTTCGGTGAACTGCTCGACAAGATCTCGATCCTGCAGATCAAGTCCGAGCGCATCAGCGACGAGGCCAAGCTGGCCAACATCCGCACCGAGCTGAGCGCGCTGGAAAAGACCTGGATGGCGCACCCGGCCGGGGTCAAGGACATCGCGCGCCTGCGTGCCGAGCTGAAGGCCGTCAACGAGCGCCTGTGGGACATCGAAGACAACATCCGCCTGCAGGACAAGGCCCAGGCCTTCGATGACCACTTCGTCGAACTGGCCCGCAGCGTCTACCAGCAGAACGATGAGCGTGCCCGCATCAAGAAGGACATCAACCTGGCGCTGGGCTCGCTCTACGTGGAAGAGAAGTCGTACAAGGATTACGCGCCGCGCGGGGCGTAATCGGCGACATACCGCTCGAAGGCGGCGATGCCGTCCTCGACCGTGATCAGCTGCATCACGTCGTCGAATTCGATCTTCGCGCCCCATTTCAGTTCGCTGGCCGGCTTGCCCAGGAATTTGCGCGCGGCAGCGTCGTAGCGGTCCACGCAGTAGCGGCGGTCGGAGTAGGGGCCGCTGCGGTGCGGGTTGCTGGCCGCATGCAGGCCCAGCACCTTGGCGCCCATCGCGTTGGCGATATGCATCGGGCCCGAATCGGGCGTCATCACCAGCGCGGCGCGCGCCAACAGGGCGGGCAGCTGCTTCAGCGTGTCCTTGCCGACCAGATCCAGCGCCGGGGTGGTGAGCTGTGCCTGGATGGCATCGGCCATGCCGCGCTCCAGGTCGCTGCGCCCACCGCACAGCACCACCCGCCAGCCGCGTGAGGTGGCGTGGTTGGCCACGGCCGCATAGCGGTCGGCATACCAATTGCGGCGCACGTGGCTGGAGCAGGGCGAGATCATCAACACCGGGCGGCCATCGTCGGCCCATTGGGCATTGGCCCACTCGAACGCCGCCGGCGGCACGGCCAGGTCCCAGCTGACCTCGGTCTGTTTCAGGCCCAACGGCTCGCAGAAGCTGCCGATCGCGTCGAGTACGTGGATGCCCGGGCGGTCGGGAATGCGCTCATTGATGAAAAGCCCGTGAAGGTCCTTGGAGCGCGATCTGTCGTAGCCGATGCGGCGTTTGGCGGGTACGAAGGCAGACAGCACGTTGGCGCGGAAGGCGACCTGCATCTGCAGCAGCGCATCGAACCGCCCCGCGGGAAGGCTGTCGCGCAGGGCCCGCATGCCGGCCAGGCCGGTCTTCTTGTCGTAGCTGTGGAAGGTCACGCCGGGCAGCCCGTCGAGCAGCTTGTGGCCGGCCTTGTCGATGATCCAGTGCAGTGACACCCCGGGATCGGCCTGCTGCAGGGTGCGCACCAGCGGCACCACGTGGGTCACGTCCCCCAGCGCGGACAAACGCAAAAGACACAAGGAAGAGGACGTTGGTGCCATGGTGTTGTTAGACTCGAAGGAATGGTCGCATTCGACGCCACTGAAGCGCTGACGCCCTGCCGCGATGGACGCGGTATCGGCGCCATTCTGTTCGACCGCGAAGCCTTGCGGCAAGCCGAGATGAGCCTGTTCGCGCCGGCCCACTGGGGCGAGCGGGCACGACCGGTCGCCGATGGCGGCCGCGGCGGCGCCTGGTTCGTCGATGCGCCCTTCGGTCATGCCGTGCTGCGCCAGTACCTGCGCGGCGGCCTGGCGGCCAAGCTCAGCCGGGACCACTACCTCTGGCGCGGCGCCAACCGCACCCGCAGTTTTACCGAATTCCGGCTGATGCGCGCCCTGCACGCACAGAAGCTGCCGGTACCGCGCCCGATCGCCGCGTTCTACATGCGCGAAGGCCTGCGCTACAAAGCGGCGATCCTGATGGAGCGGCTGGAGGGCGTGCGCTCGCTGGCCGACCGCGCGCTGGTCGCCGGGCGCGGCGCGCCATGGGAAGAGACCGGCCGGCTGATCGCGCGCTTCCATCGCGCCGGGCTGGACCATGCCGATCTCAACGCCCACAACATTCTGTTCGACGCCAACGGCCACGGCTGGCTGATCGATTTCGATCGCGGCGTGCTGCGTATCCCGGCCACCCGCTGGCGCGAACGCAATCTCAAGCGGCTGCTGCGCTCGCTGATCAAGCTGCGCGGTGAACGCAGTCATGACGACGTCGAAAAGGACTACGCACGGCTGCGCCGCGCCTACGACCTGGCCTGGAACCGGGGTTACTGATGGACTGGGCATTGCGCTTCATGGGGGTCGGCAATGCGTCGGCCGTGCAGCTGGGTTCGCCGATGGCGGTGATCGAGCGCGACGGCCGCCCGTGGCTCACCATCGATTGCGGCGGGGAAGGGCTGACGGCCTTCCAGGCGCACTACGGGCATGTGCCGCAGGCCCTGTTCGTCACCCATGTGCACCTGGACCATGTCGCCGGTTTCGAACGCCTGTTCGTGGATGCCTATTTCTCGCCGCAGCGTCGTGGGCGCATCCGCGTGTACGTGCCGGCGACGGTCGTGCCGCTGCTGCACAAGCGCGTGGCCGATTATCCGAACGTGCTGGCCGAGGGCGGCGCCAACTTCTGGGATGCCTTCCAGCTGATCGTGGTCGGCGATGCGTTCTGGCATGACGGCGTGCGCCTGGAAGTCTTCCCGGTGCGCCATCACTGGCCGGAAACCGCGTATGGGTTGCGCCTGAAGGGCGCGGTCACCTGGAGCGGCGATACCCGCCCGATTCCGGAAATGTTGGCGCGCTATGCCGACGACAATGAACTGATCGCCCACGACTGCGGCCTGCACGGCAATCCCTCACACACCGGTGTGGATGACCTGGAGCGTGAGTACACGCCCGAGCTGCAGGCGCGGATGTTGCTGTACCACTACGCCAGCGAGAGCGACGGCGATGCGCTGCGCCAGCATGGCCACCGCGTGGCCCTGCCCGGTGAACGTGTGGCGCTGGCCACCCCGACCGCCGTGCACGTGCTGGCCCAGGATCCGCCCTGAGCATGGATGACGCGCTGGCCGCCCATCTGCAGGCGCTCGAACGCGCGTTGCATGGGCCGGCGGTCCGCGGTGATGTCGCGCAGCTGGCGGCGCTGTTGGATGACGACTTCCGTGAGATAGGCAGCTCGGGCGCGTGTTTCGACCGTGCTGCTGCGTTGGCCGAGATTCCGCGCGAGCGCGCGCAGGTGGAGATCGTGTCCAGCGATTACGAGGTCGGCCTGCTGGCCCCGACGCTGGCGCAGGTGCGCTACCGCAGTTGGTATGTGATCGACGGGGCGCGCCAGCGCGAGGTGCTTCGCAGCTCGCTGTGGCGGCTGCACGGCGAGACATGGCGGATGGTGTTCCACCAGGGCACGCCCGCAGCGCCTTGAGCGGCAGCATCGCGTGGGGAAAACCGGGAGCCCAAAAAGGTGGCGGCCCCGCCGGCTGACCTCGGCGCCCGCGTCGATCGATACCGTTGCTGCCTTCCGGCCCTGGCGGGATTTTCGACCTAGCGTCGCGAGGGGCCGACGGGGCCACCATAGAGACGTTCCGGCTGCAGGGCGATCAAGGATCAGCCGGCCGCAGGCGGAAGGTGCACCGCAGGAACAGGCCCGGCAGTGCAGTCGCGCATTCTAGCGCATGCGTGGCACGCAGTGCCAGACGCGGAGGCTGAATCCCGTGTAGCCCGTCGTGACACGGAGCGGCCAATGCGCGGGCGGGTTGCTAAAATGCGCTGTACAGGAGGAACGGCCTCCCCCATTTCGGGAATCACTGACCAGGACGGCCTGGCCCCCATCAAGGAGGGCCGCATGGCCTGGATCTATCTGTTGGCAGCCGGTGTACTGGAAATTGTCTGGGCGTTCTCGATGAAGCAGTCCGAGGGGTTCAGCAAGCTCACCCCCTCGATCATCACCCTCGTGACCATGATTGCCAGCTTCTGGCTGCTGTCGTTGGCGATGCGCACGTTGCCGTTGGGCACCGCGTACACGATCTGGACCGGCATCGGCGCGGTTGGCGCGTTCGTGATCGGTATTACCTTCCTCGGCGAGCAGGTCAGCGCGATGCGGATTGCCGCGGCGGTGTTGATCGTGAGCGGGTTGGTGTTGATGAAGTTGAGCAGCAGCTGAGGCGTTCAAAACGCACGCTGCGCGCTCGGGGGTAGGGCCACGCGATGCGTGGCTGACGTAACCCTGACGCACTCCAATCACTGGCGCCGCTCAACGTGGCGCCAGTTCGAGTGCCATCTCCACCGCATCCAGTCCGGGGCCGTGCCCATCGGGGGTGATGTGGGTGACGACGAAGCCGAGGCCGGCGTAGAACGCCTGCGTGTATTGGCTGGTGCTGAGCGTGACGCGCTGGGCGCCGAGCGTTCTTGCGTGAGCCAGGCGTGCGTGGGAGAGCTGCGTGCCCAGGCCCTGGCGATGCCGGGTGCGGTCGACCATGCCCCAGCAGAAGGCCGCGGTGTGTTCGTTGTCGAGGGCGAGGCCGCCGCAGGCGACGAGGTGGCCGTTGTGTTCGATGACCAGATAGTCGTGGGCGCGGTGTGGGTGGAGCAGGTAGGCGGCGAAGTCCTGGCGTTCGTGTGGGGCGAAGTAACGCGGCACGTTGGTGTCGAACAGTGCGAGGCAGGCGGGGGCGTCAGTTGGGGTGTAGGGGCGGAGGGTGGGCATGGGGAGACTTTGGCATGGGGTGGCTGCGCAAAGAGCAGCCGACCAGCGGTCGGCTCTACCGTTAGCGGTGGCGACGGTTTGCGTGGCGCTAGCGTTGGCGGCGCAGAGGCTTCGGATGCAGGGTGGCTGCTTCATTGGGATTGCTGGGTGCATCCATGCACCCAGCCCTTCCGCGCTGACGCGCTCCAGGGCCAGTTCGGCTGTCCGGATTCGCTCCGGGCGAATCCGTCGAACCCGTTGGGGTTCTCGTCCCCCATGCTGTCCGTCGCACAAATAAAAAGGCCGCCCCTGAGGGCGGCCTTTTTATTTGTGTGGCGGAGAGAGGGGGATTCGAACCCCCGAAGCGCGGTTTAGACGCTTACACACTTTCCAGGCGTGCTCCTTCAACCGCTCGGACACCTCTCCGGACCTGCTGCGATAACCCGCTGCAGGGGCGCAGATTCTAGCGGGGGAATTGGATTCGCACAAGCGGTTCGTCACGAAGGGCAGGGGGGCTGGACAGGCGTGGCACAATGGTCGTCCCGATGAAGACGGTGGCCTGATGTCCTATCTCGTCCTTGCCCGCAAGTGGCGTCCGAAGCGTTTTGCCGAGCTGGTGGGCCAGGAACACGTGGTCCGTGCGCTCAGCAATGCGCTGGACAGCGGCCGGGTGCACCATGCGTTCCTGTTTACCGGCACCCGCGGGGTCGGCAAGACCACCATTGCCCGTATTTTCGCCAAGTCGCTGAACTGCGAGCAGGGCACCAGCGCCGATCCATGCGGTCAGTGTCCGGCCTGCCTGGATATCGACTCCGGCCGCTACATCGATCTGCTCGAGATCGATGCCGCGTCCAATACCGGTGTGGATGATGTCCGCGAGGTGATCGAGAACGCCCAGTACATGCCCTCCCGCGGCAAGTACAAGGTCTATCTGATCGACGAAGTGCACATGCTGTCCAAGGCGGCGTTCAATGCGCTGCTCAAGACGCTGGAAGAGCCGCCGGAGCACGTGAAGTTCCTGCTGGCCACCACCGATCCGCAGAAGCTGCCGGTGACGGTGCTCTCGCGCTGCCTGCAGTTCAACCTGAAGCGGTTGGACGAGGACCAGATCCAGGGCCAGATGACCAAGATCCTGGCGGCCGAGGAAATCGAGTTCGACCCGACCGCGATCGTGCAGTTGGCCAAGGCCGCCGATGGCAGCCTGCGTGACGGCCTGTCGCTGCTGGATCAGGCGATCGCCTATGCCGGCGGTGCGCTGCGCGAGGATGTGGTGCGCGCGATGCTGGGCACGGTGGACCGCACCCAGGTCGCCGCGATGCTGGATGCGCTCGCCGATGGTGATGGCCCGCGCCTGCTGCAGACCGTGGCCCTGCTGGCCGAGTTCTCGCCGGACTGGAGCGGGGTGCTCGATGCCCTGGCCGAGGCCCTGCACCGGATCCAGGTGCAGCAGCTGGTGCCGGGCGCCGCGACGGCGGGCGAGGGGATCGATGCCGAGGCCTTCGCCCAGCGCCTGCGCCCGGAAGTGGTCCAGCTCTGGTATCAGATGGCCCTGGGCGGCCGTCGTGACCTGCACCTGGCCCCGAGCCCGCGCGCCGGGTTCGAGATGGCCGTACTGCGCATGCTGGCCTTCCGTCCCGCCGCCGCGGTACCGCCCGTGCCCCGCGATCCGGGCACCGGGACCGCCGTGAACAGTGGTGGCCAGGCCAGCGGCCAAGGCACCGGCATGGCCGCTGCGGCAGCCAGCGCGGCGTCTGTTTCGGTCGTGGCGCCGGTCAAGGCGAGCGCCCCCGTGGCTCAGCCGGCCCCGCTGGCGCCCGTGGTTGCTCCTGTCTCCGCGGCACCTGAGCCCGCACCGCCGGCACCGAAGCAACCGTCCCCGGCCCCGCCCCCGGCAGCCGCCGAGCCGGTGAAACCGGCCAAGCCCGCCGTCGCAGCGCCCGCTGCCGACGACGATCTGCCGCCGTGGCACCACGAGAGCGATGCCGCCGATCGCGACGAAGCGCTGGCTGCTGAAATGGCCACCCCGGATGCGGCCATGGTCGCCCCGTGGGAAGCGCCGGCCGAGCGGACCGTGGCACCTGCTGCGCCCGCGCCTGTACGTGATGCCCCCGCCCCGGTGGCCCGCCCGCAGGGCATCGCCATCGCCCCATCTGCTCCGGACACCGCGCCCGTCGGCGAAAGCGGTGACCTGACCGCCGATGCCTGGCTGGAACTGGTGGCCGGCAGCCAGCTCAATGGCCCGTCCAAACAGCTGGCTGCGCACTCGGCGTTCATCAGCTACCAGCACGGCGTCTTGAAACTGGCGATTTCGCCCGGATTTGAGTACTTGAGTTCGGACCGCTCGCAGGCGGCGCTGATCGCGGCGTTGACCGGCCCCTTGGGGCAGGCCCCGCGCCTGGTGATCGATACCGGTGCAGCCGGTGCCGAGACCCTGCATCAGCGCGCTGACCGCCAGCGTGGCGAACGCCAGACGGCGGCGGAAGCCGCTTTCATGGCCGACCCTTCGGTGCAGTTGCTGGTGCAGCAACACGGTGCCCGGGTCGTCGCCGATTCCATTCGTCCTTTTGAAGAGTAAAGACCCATGCGCGGCAATATCGCCCAACTGATGCAGCAGGCCCAGAAGATGCAGGAAAACCTGCAGAAGGCCCAGGAAGACCTCGCCAAGCTGGAAGTCACCGGCAGCGCCGGCGGCGGCATGGTCAGCGTGACCCTGACCGGCACCAAGGAATGCCGCAAGGTGCGCATCGATCCGTCGGTGCTGTCCGATGCGGAAATGACCGAAGATCTGGTGGCCGCCGCGTTCAACGATGCCTCCAACAAGATCGACGCCGAGTCGAAGAACCGCATGGGTTCGGCGACCGCCGGCATGCAGCTGCCCCCGGGCATGAAGCTGCCGTTCTGACCCACCGCCTGCGCCGGGTGTCTGCCTGGCGCGACCGTGCTGACCGCGCCGCGAAGCCTCCGGGCTTCGCGCGCTTGTTTCTGAGATGAGCGATCCGCCATGAGCCTGCCCCTGCTCGAACAATTGATCGAGGCCTTCCGCGTGTTGCCGGGCGTGGGCCAGAAGACCGCCCAGCGCATGGCGTACCACGTGCTGGAGCGCGAGCGCGAGGGCGGCCAGAAGCTGGCCGAGGTGCTGGCCAAGGCGATCGAGCGGATCGGGCATTGCGAGCAGTGCCGGGATTTCAGCGAGACCGATATCTGTGCGGTCTGCGCCAACGGCAGCCGCGAGCGCCAGCAGCTGTGTGCGGTGGAATCACCGGCCGATCGCCTGGCGATCGAAACGGCCACCGGCTACCGCGGGGTGTACTTCGTGCTGCAGGGGCGGCTGTCGCCGCTGGATGGCATCGGCCCGCGCGAGCTGGGCCTGGATCAGCTGGAGGCGCGGCTGAAGCAGGGCGAGGTCAACGAGTTGATCATCGCCACCAGCGCCACCGTGGAAGGCGAAGCGACCGCGCATTACCTGGCGCAGATGGCGCGCAGCTGCAAGGTGCGGCCCAGCCGCCTCGCGCAGGGTCTGCCGCTGGGTGGCGAACTGGAATACGTGGATCGCGGCACGCTGTCGCACGCCTTCGGCACGCGTACCGAAGTGCAGGAATGACGCGGCGCACCGCGCGGCAATGATCGAAACCGGGGGCGCATCCGCGCTACTCTCCAAGGCCCTGTTCCACGAGGTGCCCTCATGAGTCACGACACCCTGTTCGGCAAGATCATCCGCCGCGAAATCCCGGCCACCATCGTTTACGAAGACGAGGACGTGCTCGGCTTCAAGGACATCGCCCCACAGGCGCCGGTGCACGTGTTGTTCATTCCCAAGCACGAGGCGATCCCTACCCTGGATGACGTGCGCCCGGAGCAGGCACACCTGATCGGCAAGCTGGCCATGGCCGCCGCGGAGTACGCGCGCCGCGAAGGTTTCGCGCAGGATGGCTACCGGATCGTCATGAACTGCCGTGAGCACGCCGGGCAGACGGTGTTCCATATCCACCTGCACCTGCTGGCCGGCGCGCAGTTGGGTCACTTCGGTACGCCCAACGGCTGAGCCGGCCAGGCACAGACAAAAACGCCGCCCGAGGGCGGCGTTTCTGCGTCAGCGTGTTACCACCAGCCCCAGCCGCGGTAGCCCCAACCCGGACCCCAGCCCGGGCCCCACGGGCCGTACGGGTAGGCGGGCACCACATCCACCTGGCGCTGTTCCGGCCACAGGTAGATGACGTCGGCATCCAGCTTCGGCAGGCGATAGTCGTACTCGCCGATCCGGGTGTTCTCGTAGCCGCCGATCTTGCCGATGAAGGTCACATCGCGGCCCGGCTCGAACACCGCTGGATCATAGAAGCCGGCGCGGCAGGCGATGAAGCGGCCGTCACTGGCGTCGGCCGAGGTGGTGCTCGGGCGGCCACTGCCGTTGAGCGGGCGCGAAATCATCTGGAAGCAGGTCTGGCCCTGGCCCGGATTGGTTTCGATGATGCGGCCACCCCAGCGCACCGGGGTGCCCACCTGCTGGGTGGGAACCGCGTCGCGCGGGCTGACCATACTGAACTGCCCCTGCAACGGCTTGGGCGCGGTGGCGCAGGCAGCCAATGCCAGAGAGGCAGCAAGGGGAAGCAGGATTTGAATCTTCATGGGGATGCTCCGGAGGTCGGGCGATGCCTGCGCAGGTCGCGCAATAATGAAGTGAGGTCGACGTCAGCGCCAGCGTAGCGCGCCTGGACGAAACGCGCGCTGAGCGACAGCAGCGCAGGATCGGGTCGCTGCCGGTCTACCCGGCGTGCCCACTCGCCAGCCGGTTCGGCGCTGGCGCGGGACAGTCCATAGCGCGCGTACCGGCGTCCCAGCACGTGCCACGCGCGCAGCAGCGGGTCGCGCTCGCGTTCGCCCCGGGCCAGCAGCCATGCCATCCAGCCTAGCGCGGCCAGTGCGAAGACGATGAAAATTCCCACCAGCTGGCTCGGATCCAGCCGCTCGAAACCAAACGGTTCAAGAAGCTGCTGTTGACGGTTGGCATCGAAGGACAGGACCAGGTCGTTCCAGCCCCGGCGCAGCCAGTCGCCCATCTGCCCGATCTGCAGCCATCGGCTGTCCAGCGTGGCGCCGGCGGCGCCGGCCCCCAGCCGGTCCTCAAGCGTGTCGTAAACGCGCTCCGGCGCAACGGCGGCGGTCGGATCGACCCGCACCCAGCCACGCCCCGGCAGCCACACTTCGGCCCAGGCATGTGCATCCATCCGGCGCAGCACCCAGTAGTCGCCATACGGGTTGCGGATGCCGCCCGCGAAGCCGGTCACCACCCGCGCCGGGATGCCTGCATTGCGCATCAATACGACGAACGAGGAGCTGAAGTGCTGGCAGAAGCCGGCCTGCTGATCGAACAGGAATTCGTCCGCGCCATCGCGACCGGGCTCGGGCGTATCCAGGGTGTAGACGAAACGCGCCCGCACCCAGTCGAGCGCGCGCTGCACGATCACCGCATCATTGCTGCCCGCGTCCTGTCGCCACTGCCGGGCCAGGGCTGCCGTGCGCGGATTCAAGCCGTCGGGCAACTGCAGCGCAAGGCGCCGCTCGTAAGGCGTCAGCGCGTCGGTATAGGCCACCGCCGGTGCCGAGTTCAGCCGCCAACGGGTCAGCGCGTTCAACGCCGCGTGGCTGCGCAGGCTGTGGTTGGCATCCAGGTCGCTGCCGGGCGGTGCCTGCAGCGGCAGATCCAGCGCGACCAGCTGGCGGCGATCGGTCGGCTCGTAATCGATCTGGTAGTCCCACTGCGTGCTGGCGTGGGTCACCGCGGCCGGCGCACGCGTGATCTGCCGCCGGTCCTGCTCCCAGCGCTTGCCATCGAAATGGGTCAGTACCGGCCCGCGCCAATAACGTTGCTGCGGCGCCGGGATCGCGCCGAAGAACTGCACGCGAAGCGCCGGGGTGTCATCGGCCATCAGGTCCAGCCACTCCCCGGGCTCCATCGTGTCGGACAGGCCGGGCTTGCCCACCGCGCGGTCCGGGATGCCCCAGAGCGGTTCGCTCAAGCGCGGGAACAGCCAGAAACCGGCCAAGGCCAGTGGCAGGCCGAGCAGGACCAGCCGGCCGATGCCGCGCAACTGGCGTTTGAGGGGCGCTGGCGGTGCCTGTCCCTCCAGGTGTGCCAGGCGTTGCAGGGCGAGCAGTGCGACCAGGCCGGCCAGCACGGCCAGCGTCATCGTCAACGGGCCTTGGTCGAGCAGGAACGCGGCGAACGGGCCGAACAGCCCGAAGCCGACCAGGCTGCGGCCATCGCGCAGGCTGCGCAGCTCGCTGGATTTCAGCGCGAGCATTGCGGCCAGCAGCGCGCAGCCGGTGTCGCGGCCAGGCCGTGGACCCATCTGCCAATAAATGGCGGCCAGCATGGCCAGCACCAGCAACAGTCGCAGGGCGCCCGGCAGCAGCCGCTGCCGCGAGGCCAGCGCGGTCAGCAGTGCGACACCGGCGATGACGGTGGCCAGCACGGTGGGCAGCTGCAGCAGCAGCGGCAACAGGCCCAGCGCCGCGCTGGCCAGCGTCCAGTAGCGCGCGCCGGGACTGAGCAGGGACACGGGCCGGTCAGTCATGGGGCAACAGCGCCAGCGCGCGCTGGCACAGGTGGTGATGGGCACTGCCGTTGCCGGGCCCGAGCACCGGTTGGCCGGGCAGCTTGAGCGTATAGCGGCGGCCTTCGCGCTCGGCCAGGTCGATCCAGCGCGCCATGCGTGCGATCCTTGCTTCGGTGCCCAGCGGTGCCAGGTGCCACCAGTCCAGCACGATCTCCACCCCGACCGGCTTTTCGTACTCGCGCACCAACAGGGTGTCGCGTCGCGCGGAGTGTTTCCACGCGATGCTGCGCATCGGGTCGCCAGCGCGATACGGGCGCAGCTGATGCAGCTCGTCGCCACTGGCATGCACGCGGGTATGCAGGGGGTCACCGCCGCTTTCCGGCAGGGCGGGTGCGTGCGTTTCCGGTGCGGCATAGACCAGCAACGGCGTTTCCGGCCAGACCCACGACCACGCGCGCACCAGACCGAGCGGTTGCGTGGTGGCGATGCGGATGCGGGCCAGGTCGAACCAGCCGCGCCGGTGCGTGGGCAGCTCGAGATCCACTTCGATCTGGTCGCTGTCGATCAGGTGCCCGAACGCGGCCACGCCCTCGTGCTCCACCTGCAGGCCGCGCCGGGCACGGGTATCGGCGCGCGACAGGCTGATGCGCAGCCGCAACGGCGCGCCCGCGGTGACCGGCTCGGCGGAGACCGCATCCACCTGCAACCCGGACAGCTGCAGGTGCGCGCTGATCGCACTGGCGATGCTGACCGTCGCCAGCAACAGGGCCAGCAGCAGCGCAGGATTGTTGTTGTAGTTCAGCGCGCCGAGCAGCATCGCCGACAGCAGCGCGGCGACGAACAGCCCGAACCGCGTCGGCAGCACATAGATGCGGCGCCGGTCGAACCGGCACGGCAGGTACTCTGGGCGGCGCGGTCGCGCCAGATGTTGCAGTTGCTGCCAGCGGGCTCCCCAGCCGCGGCGCATCTCAGTCGACCTGCACGGTCTGGAGGATGGCGCGGGCCAGTGCCGGCCCGTTGCCGGCTTCTGCCTCGGGCACCAGGCGATGCCCGGCCACTGCCACGAACAGGGTCTGCACGTCTTCGGGCACCACATGCGCGCGGCCGAGCAGCAGCGCATGCGCCCTGGCGGCGCGCAGCAATGCCAGGCCGGCACGCGGCGACAGGCCCACGCGCACCCCGGCGTGCTGGCGGCTGCGGGCGAGCAGGGCCTGCACATACGTGATCAACGCCTCGCTGGCATGCACCTGGCCCACCGCCTCGCGCAGCGTGCGTACGTCCACCTCGCTCAGGCGCGCGGTGGCCTGCGCGATCAGATGGCGGCGATCGGTGCCGCGCAGCAGCTCGCGTTCCGATTCCGGATTGGGGTAGCCCAGGGCCAACCGGAGCAGGAAGCGATCCAGCTGCGAGTCCGGCAACGGGAACGTACCGGAGAGGTCGACCGGGTTCTGGGTGGCGATGACGAAGAAGGGATCCGGCAGCGGATGGGTCACGCCATCCAGGGTGACCTGCTGCTCGGCCATCGCTTCCAGAAGCGCACTCTGGGTACGCGGCGGCGCGCGGTTGATCTCGTCGGCCAGCAACACATGCGTGAAGACCGGGCCGGGGTGGAACTGGAACTGGCGGCTGCCGGCGTCATACACCGAGACGCCAAGCACATCGGCCGGCAGCAGATCGGAGGTGAACTGCACCCGCTGGAAGCCCAGCCCGAGGCTGCACGCCATGGCGTGTGCGAGGGTTGTCTTGCCCAGCCCGGGCAGGTCCTCGATCAGCAGATGGCCGCCGGAGAGCAGCGCCACGAACGCCAGCCGCACCTCCTGTGCCTTGCCCAGCACCAGCCCGTTGACCTGATCCTGGGCGGCGCGAAGGGACTGACGCAGTACATCGGTTAGCATGGCTGGCACGGGGGGCGAATGATCCATGTCCGTCTCGATTCGATGATTCCACTGATTCTATAGAGCAATGCAGGGCGAACAACGCGCACGCACCATATTCCTGTTGTTGTGGACGCTGGTCACCGCCGTCAAGCTGGTGGTGGCCGCACGTCTGCCCTTGTTCGTGGACGAAGCTTTTTACTGGCAGGAAGGCCAGCACCTGGCGGCGGCCTATTCGGACCTGCCGGGCCTGACCGCCTGGCTGGCACGCCTGGGCGTGGAAGTGGGCGGCAATCATGTGCTCGCGCTGCGCCTGCCGTTCCTGGCGATCGGTGCGTGGCTGCCATGGCTGGTGTCACGCATCGCCACGCGCTGGTTCGGTGCGGTGGCCGGTTGGCAGGCCGGCAGTCTCACGTTGCTGATGCCGCTGTCGGCCACGCTGGGCATGCTGGCCGTGCCCGATGTGCCGATGGCGCTGGCTGCGGTGCTGTGCCTGGATGCCGGCGCGCGCCTGCTGCGCAGTGTCGATGCCGCGGCGGCAGTAAAACTGGCCGCCGGCCTGGCGATCGGCGCACTCAGCCATTACCGCTTCATCGGCGTGATCGTGGTCGGCTTCATCGCGCTGCTGGTGCTGCCGCAGGGCCGGCGCATGCTGCGCGATCCGCGCGTCTGGGTGGCCCTGGCGGTGGGTGTGCTGGCGTGGCTGCCGCTGCTGTCGTGGAATGCCGACAACCATGATGCGGGCCTGAAATTCCAGGTGATCGAGCGCCACCCGTGGGCGTTCGAATGGAGCGGGCTGTGGTTCCTGGTGATCCAGCCGATGCTGGTCACCCCGATCCTGTGCATCGCGATGTGGAAGGTGGCCCTGGCGGGCACCCGCTCCGGTGGCGGCGCACGCGCGCAATGGCGTTACTTCGGCCTGATCGGCGCGGTGTCGACGCTGTCCATCTTCGGCCTGGGCTTCTTCACCGATGTGGAGCGCATCAGTTTCCACTGGCCGCTGCCGGGTTATCTGGCGCTGCTGATCGCCGTGCCGGTGGTGCTCAACGGCTGGCCGCGCTGGTTGCGCCGTACCGGCTGGTGGTTGGCCGGCGCCGGGCTCGCGCTGGCCTTCGGCTATTACCTGACGGCGTCCATCCCGAGCGTGCGCGAGCAGTTGGCCGGCTACAAGTATTACCCGCGCAACTTTGCCGGCTGGGAACCGTTGGCAGGCGCCGTGCGCGACGAGCTGAAAAGCATGCCGCCCGGCACGCGCGTGCTGGCCGGCAACTTCAAGGTGGGGGCGGAGCTGGGCTTCCAGTTGCGCGATCCCTCGATCGAGGTGCTGCGCCACCCGCTGAACGACAAGCACGGCCGCAGTGCGCAGCTGGGGCTGTGGGGGCTGCTGCACGATGGCCAGCGCGACGCGCCGATGCTGCTGGTGCTGTCGCCCAGCGATCAGCGCTATCGCGATCTGCTGGCGCGCTACCACGCGGTCTGCGAACAGGTCGGCCCGCTGCCGCCACCGCGTGTGGTCAGCAACGATCATGGCTTCCAGCGCTTCCTGCTGTTCAAGCTGCCGGCCGAACGCGTGGACGGGCCGTGCGTCACGCCGGCGATGGCCTGGCTGGATGCGCCACAGCCCGGTGCCGCGGTGGGGAGCCCCCTCGAGGTGCGTGGCTGGGCCTTCAAGGATGGCGTGGGCATCGCGCGTGTCGAGCTGCTGGTCGATGGCAGGCCGGTGGGCGATGCGGTCTACGGGCGGCCCTACGACATCACCGGCGCGTGGAAGATCTCCACCGATCCGCAGCACCCGAATGTGGCCTTCGATGCCACGCTGAAGACCGACCACCTCGCGCCCGGCCGTCATTGGCTCGGCATGGCGCTGCACGGCAAGGACGGCAGCGTGGAGCAGTGGCAGGAACAGGCCTTTACCGTCCCCGCGCGCTGAACGTGCGTGCTCTTCCATGGATGACACCGTCATGCGCGATGCGCCGCAGGAATCTACCCCCTTGTCTGCTTCCCATCCGTACCCCGCGCCGGTGGCGCCTGCGCTGATCCGGACGTTGTGGTGCGCGGTGGCGGGCATCGTTTCGGTGGGTGTGGCCGCCATGCTGTGGCTGTCGCCACGCGTGCTGTACGCCGATCCGTGGCGCTTCACCCAGAAGCTGCTGGAGATGCCGTGGCCGGGCAACGTACTGGTGTCGGACAATGGCCACCGTGAAATCCTGCCGAACCTGGTGCGCTATGCCGAGCTGGAGTGGCTGCACGGCAATCAATGGCTGCAGATCGGTACCGGCGTTGCGTTGGCACTGGCGACAGCAGGGCTGCTGGCCCGGATCATCAGGGCCGATGCCTTGGCACCACCGGTGCGCGCCGCCGCCGCCCTGGTCGCGGCGCTGTCGATCTTCTGGCTGGGCAGCCAGCGCGCGCTCACCCATGCCAACGAATCGGTCCACGCGTACCTGATCACCGCAGCGCTGATGGCCGGCGTCGCCCTGCTGCTGCGTGGCGATCGTCGCGGCGCGGTAGTGGCCGCCGTGTGTGGCGTCGCGGCGACGTTCTCCTTCGGCAGCGGCGTGGCCGTGTTCGTGGGGTTGGCGGCGGTGATGATGGTGCGGCGTGCGCCGTGGTCGCACTGGGTGCCATGGACCGCCGCCCTGCTCGTGGCAGTCGGGCTGCACCTGGGCATGGGGCGGACGGGAATGCCGACGCAGATGGCGCTTGCCCCGCTGCCGCAGCTGGACGTGCTGCTGCGCTGGCTGGCCTCGCCCTTCATCTATCTGGCCTGGCCGGCACTGGATCCGGCGGCGGCGCAGCAGTTGCCGTTCGCGCCCGTGCGCGGTGCGGTCCAGTCCGTGGCGAGCGCGTATGAGGCGCTGTTCGGACCGGTGCTGACCTCGCGCTGGCCGCATCTGCTGATCGGTGCGTCGGGGCTGACCGCGTTGTTCGGCATGACCTGGCGCACCTGGCAGCGCGGCCGCAGCGCCGGGGCCGGGGAATCGTTGGGGCTGGCGATGGCATGGTTCGGCCTGGCCGTGGGCGCGCTGGTCGCACTGAGCCGCTGGAGTTACTTCGCTGACTACCCCACGCAGGTGGCCGCAACGCGCTATGTGCCCTGGTCGTGGCTGTTCTGGTCCGGTCTGGTGTTGTGGACGATCGTGCGCGTCGGCCTGCGCCATCCCGGGCGGGTGGCGTGGGCAGCCCTGCTGCTGGCGCTGGTGGCCGTGCCGAGCACGGCGTGGATGGCCTATCTCGGCGCCGGCATGCAGCGGGTGGCCAACATGACCGCCACGGCGGCCGCGGCCGGTGTGGTCGATCCGGATCAGACCCATGGCGAAAGCGTGCCCGGCGAAGTGCTGGCGGCGCTACCCAGCCTGCGCGCGCACGGGGCCTCCGTGTTTGCCTGGCCGGAAGCCCGCTATCTGGAGGGTGCGCCAACGGCGGCACCCGGCGTGGTCGTTCCGGTCGGCGATGTCTCCCTCGTGGCGGTGCGCAACACCCTCGGGGGCTCGGCCTGGCGCATCCAGTTCAGCGCCCAGAGCAGGGCGCCGCGGCTGGTCCTGCAATGCGGTGGGCGTCCCGTGGGCCTGGCCATGCCGCTGGCGGGCCGCTGGGTTGGCTGGGCCACCGGCGAACTTGATGCCAGCTGCCTGGAGGCGCTGCAGCTGCGCTGAGGCTCAGGGCAGGGTGTGGCCGGCCTGGCGCAGCAGCTGGCTCAGCGCGATCAGGGGCAGCCCGATCAGTGCGGTCGGGTCGCGGTTCTCGATCGCCTCGAACAAGGTGATGCCCAGGCCTTCACATTTGAAGCTGCCGGCGCAGTCCAGCGGCTGCTCGGCGGCCACGTAGCGGGCGATCTCTTCAGCCCCCAGGGCACGGAAGTGGACCCGGGTCAGATCACAGGTCGCCAGGGCCTCGCCGTCGCGCACCAGGCTCACGGCCGTGTGGAAGTCCACGACCTGCCCGGACATCGCGGCCAGCTGCGCATGCGCGCCCTCCACCGTGCCCGGCTTGCCCAGCGGGGCGCCGTTCAGCTCCGCTACCTGGTCCGAGCCGATCACCCACCGGCCCGGGTGCAGGCGGGCAACCGCCTCGGCCTTCGCGCGCGCCAGCCGCACCGCCAAGGCCCGTGGGGCCTCACTGGGGCCGGGGGTCTCATCCACCTCGGGGCGGGCGGTCTGCAGGGGCAGGCCGAGCCGCTCCAGCAGGTCACGGCGGTAGCGGGAAGTAGAGGCAAGCAGCAGCGGGGTCATGCGACAATACCGGGCACGGAAGGGCGGCAGTCTGGCCCCTCGGGGCGGGGATCGGCAACCTGACTGCGCAGGCATTTGACAGCGGCCCGGACGATCCTTAACATTCAGCGGCTTATGTCCGCAAACGTGCCCGAAATGCTGGATGCTTGGCGGATGGTCGCAGCACGCAGGTGCTTCGACGGCCAGGTGGATCTAGCGGAATTGACCCGCCTCCAGGGCCTTGTCGCCGATACCGAAGGAACGTGCACCTATGCACTGGAATTCGCGCACGACGACATCCTGCAGGTATCCTATGTTGAACTGTCCATCGACACCGCGCTGCCGCTGATCTGTCAGCGCAGCCTGCAGCGCTTCCTGTTGCCGGTTTCGATGGTGCAGCGGCTCGGCCTGATCCGCAGCGAAGAGGAAGAATCCTCGCTGCCGGAAGGCTGGGAACCGTGGCTGGTGCCCGAAGACGGCATGCTGCGACCGCTGGAGCTGGTCGAGGACGAACTCGTCCTGGCCGTGCCCGTCGTGCCGTTGTCTCCCGATGGCGAGGCAGTGGACAAGGACTGGGCACCGACCGAAGAAGAAATCAGCAAGGCCAATCCGTTCGCGGCGTTGGCGGCACTGAAAAAACAATAGCAGCCGGATTGTCGTCGGCGGCTGCGGCGAAAGCGAAAACTGTGCTGGGCGCTGGCGTCCTGCGCGACGATACGACGAAGCAAAACGAACCGAGTTTGGAGCAATCCCATGGCTGTGCAGAAATCCCGTGTCACCCCGTCCCGCCGCGGTATGCGCCGTGCGCATGACGCCCTGAGCGCCAAGCAGCTGTCCACCGATCCGACCACCGGTGAAGTGCATCTGCGTCACCACATCACCGCTGACGGTTTCTACCGTGGCAAGAAGGTGATCACGACCAAGTCGAACTCGGCCGTCGAAGAAGATTGATTTGTAAAGGCCGCTGCCCGGTCGGGCAGCGGCCTTTACCCCATTCTTCCCGATCGTCACGTTTGGCGATCGAGCTACAGGACATGCAATGAGCAAGCGGATCTACTCGAGGATCGCGGGCACCGGTAGTTATTTGCCCGAAAAAGTGTTGACCAACCAGGATCTGGAGAAAATGGTCGACACCAGCGATGAGTGGATTCAATCGCGCACTGGTATCCGCGAACGGCACATTGCGGCCGAAGGCGAGACCACCAGCGACCTCGGCTACCACGCCGCGGTACGTGCGCTTGAAGCGGCCGGTATCGACGCTTCGCAGCTCGACATGATCGTGGTGGGCACCACCACGCCTGACCTGATTTTCCCGTCCACCGCGTGCCTGATCCAGGCCAAGCTCGGTGCGAGCGGCTGCCCCGCCTTCGATGTCAACGCGGCCTGTTCGGGCTTCGTGTTCGCGTTGAGCGTGGCCGACAAATTCATTCGTTCCGGTGATGCACGCCATGTGCTGGTCATCGGTGCGGAAACGCTGACCCGTATCGTCGACTGGACCGAGCGCACCACCTGCGTGCTGTTCGGCGATGGTGCGGGCGCCGTCGTGCTCAAGGCCGACGAAGACACCGGCATCCTCAGCACCCACCTGCATTCGGATGGCAGCAAGAAAGAGCTGCTGTGGAACCCGGTGGGCGTCTCGGCCGGCTTCGGCGAGGGCGAGAATGCCCGCGGCGCGATCCTGATGAAGGGCAACGACGTGTTCAAGTACGCCGTCAAGGCGCTGGACTCGGTCGTCGATGAAACCCTGGAAGCCAACGCGCTGACCAAGGACGATCTGGACTGGCTGATCCCGCACCAGGCCAACCTGCGCATCATCGAAGCCACCGCCAAGCGCCTGGAGATGTCCATGGACCAGGTGGTGGTGACGGTCGACAAGCATGGCAACACCTCCTCGGCCTCCGTGCCGATGGCGCTGGACCACGCCGTCCGCTCCGGCCGCGTGGAGCGCGGCCAGCTGCTGCTGCTGGAAGCGTTCGGCGGCGGCTTCACGTGGGGTTCTGCTCTGCTGCGCTATTGATAGTGTCAGTTACGACAACGTGACGCTGTCGTTACGGCCCCATTACGGGGCCGTATGCATTTCAGGAGAACTGTCATGGTTGAGCCCATCGTCATTGACGGGCAGCGCGCCTGGCTGAAGCAGTACGGCGAAGGAAGCCGCGTGGTCGCGTTGGGCCTGCTGAACTTCATCGCCCGCCGCTTCCAGCTCGATGCCCTGCGCCCACCGCCGCACCGCGGTGGCGACGCCGCCCGCGAAACCGAAGCCCGCCGCCTGGCCGAACTGCAGGCGCAAGGGGTCAACGTCCCCAGTGTGATCGGCAGTGGCCATGCCGCCCTTGTGCTGGGCGACAACGGCTCCTCGTTCAACACCTGCCTGCGCGAAGCCGACGATGCCGGCCGTGACCGCCTCGTGTCCGCCGCGATGAATGCCATTGCCCAGGCGCACCGCAAGGGCGCGTACTTCGGCCAGCCGCTGCCGCGCAACCTCACCTGGGATGGCAAGGAGATCGGCTTCATCGATTTCGAGGAAGATCCCCTGGAAGTCATGGACCTCGCCCAGGCCCAGGCCCGCGACTGGCTGATGTTCGGTTACGGCGTGGCCAAATACTACGAGGACCGTCCGCAACAGCTGCAGACCCTCATGGCGCAGGCGATGGACGGTGCCGAAGCTCCGGTGCTGGCCCATGCTCACGACGTCACCGGCCGCCTGCAGGGGCTGGCCCGCGCCAGCATGAAGATGGGCCGCTCCGCCCGCGCACTGGCCCATTCCATTCTGATCGTGCACGGTGCCACCACCCTGGGCGTGCTGATGCTGGCCGTGATCTGCATCGATTTCTTCAGCGACGGCGATCTGGACATCCTCCAGCTGTTCACCTGAGCAAAGACCCCACATACGCGGCAGTACAGACGAAGGGCGACGTTCCCCTTTATCATTCGCCGTTCGATTTTTGCAGGCGGATGATCGCGTGACCGATACCAATCTCGCATTCGTGTTCCCGGGCCAGGGCTCGCAGTCGCTGGGCATGCTGGCCGAACTGGCCGAGCTGCACCCGCAGATCCGCGAGGCCTTCACCGAAGCCTCCGACGGCGCCGGTGTCGACCTGTGGGCGCTGTCGCAGGGCGGTCCCGAGGAAATGCTCAACCGCACCGAATACACCCAGCCGGCCCTGCTGGCCGCCAGCATCGGCGTGTGGCGCGCCTGGAACGCCGTTGGCGGCGCCCAGCCGGCCGTCCTGGCCGGCCACAGCCTCGGCGAGTACACCGCCCTGGTAGCCGCCGGCGCGCTGACCCTGCGGGACGGTGCCCACCTGGTGCGCCTGCGCGGCCAGCTGATGCAGGAAGCCGCCCCGACCGGCGTCGGCGCCATGGCCGCCGTGCTCGGCGCCGAAGATGCGCTGGTCGTGGAGGTCTGCGCGCAGGCCGCCGGCAGCCAGGTCGTCGTGCCGGCTAATTACAACTCGCCCGGTCAGATCGTCATCGGTGGCGATGCGGCTGCCGTGGATCGTGCGCTGGCGCTGCTGGCCGAGAAGGGCGTCCGCAAGGCCGTCAAGCTGGCTGTCAGCGTGCCCTCGCACACCCCGCTGATGCGCGAAGCTGCCAACCGCCTGGCCGAAACCATGGCCGGCCTGGACTGGCGCGCCCCGGCCCTGCCGGTGGTGCAGAACGTGGATGCCCGTGTGCATGACGGCGTGGACGCCATCCGCCAGGCGCTGGTGCAGCAGCTGTACCTGCCCGTGCAGTGGACCGGCTGCGTGCAGGCGCTGGCCGCCCGTGGCGTCACCCGCGTGGCCGAATGTGGCCCGGGCAAGGTGCTGAGCGGATTGATCAAGCGCATCGACAAATCGCTGGACGCGCGCACACTGTCCACGCCCGCCGATTTCGAGACGGCCCGCGAGACCTGGGCCGCCTGATGTCTTTCGATCGCGCCCGTGCTGGAATGGCTTCGCGCCAGGCCGGCCGGACCGGTCCCGTTTGAGGAAATGAGATGAGCAAGCCCCTTCAGGGTGAAATCGCACTGGTCACCGGCGCCAGCCGGGGTATCGGTGCCGCGATCGCCGACGCACTGGCCGCGCAGGGCGCGACCGTCATCGGCACCGCCACCACCGACGCCGGTGCCGCCGCCATCGGTGAACGCCTGGCCGCCGTGGGTGGCCACGGCCGCGCACTGAACGTCACCGACGCCGCTGCGCTGGAAGCCGTGCTGGACGGGATCGCCAAGGAATTCGGCGCCATCAGCATCCTGGTCAACAACGCCGGCATCACCCGCGACAACCTGTTGCTGCGGATGAAGGAAGAAGACTGGCAGGCGATCCTGGACACCAACCTGACCAGCGTCTTCCGCACCTCCAAGGCCGTCATCCGCGGCATGATGAAGGCGCGCAAGGGCCGCATCATCAACATCGCTTCGGTGATCGGCGTGACCGGCAATGCCGGCCAGGCCAACTACGCCGCGGCCAAGGCCGGCATCATCGCCTTCTCCAAGTCGCTGGCCAAGGAAATCGGCTCGCGCGGGATCACCGTCAACGTGGTCGCGCCGGGCTTCATCGATACCGACATGACCAAGGCCCTGCCGGAAGAGCAGCGCACCGGCCTGGTCAAGTCGATCGCCCTGGAGCGGCTCGGCGAGCCGTCCGATATCGCCAACGCGGTGGCGTTCCTGGCCGGTCCTTCGGCCAGCTACATCACCGGCGAAACCCTCCATGTGAACGGCGGCATGTACATGCCGTAAGCATGTGGCGCAAGGACTGCGCCGCAAGTGGTTGATCCGTTTGATGTTTTGCTGCAATGCAAGGTGTCGCTGGTTTCCACTACACTATCCCACGGTCATCCCTCACCGGATGGCGTCATTTTTGAACCACTACTCCATCTGGAGCGATATCCAATGAGCACCATCGAAGAACGCGTCAAGAAAATCGTCGTCGAACAGCTTGGCGTCAAGGAAGAGGAAGTCACCAACAGCGCATCGTTCGTCGATGACCTGGGCGCTGACTCGCTGGACACCGTTGAACTGGTGATGGCGCTGGAAGAAGAGTTCGAGTGCGAAATCCCGGACGAAGAAGCCGAAAAGATCAGCACCGTGCAGGCTGCGATCGACTACATCAACGCCCACGTCAAGGCTTGATGTCAGGCGGCTCGCGCGCGGCCGTGGCGATTGCTGCGACCGCGTGCGGCAAACCCATGGGGCCGCGCTTGCGGCCCTGTGCTTTTGAGCGTTATACCGCGTGATACCCGCAACACCCGGGTCAGGAGAATCTGCAATGAAGCGTCGCGTCGTCGTTACCGGCATGGGCATGGTCTCGCCATTGGGCAATGATATGGCCAGCAGTTGGAAGGGCATCACCGAAGGCCGTTCCGGCATCGGTCCGCTGACCAACGTTTCGCAGTCCTACCTGGACCGTTTCACCACCAAGATCGCAGGTGAGGTCAGGGACTTCGACATCACCGCCGACAACGAACAGTTCGGCAGATTCCGGGTCACTGGCAAGGATGCCAAGAAGATGGACCCGTTCATTCATTACGGCCTCGGTGCCGCCTTCATGGCCTTGAACGATTCGGGCCTGGAAATCACCGACGGCAATGCCGAGCGCATCGGCGCCATCGTGGGCGCGGGCATCGGCGGCCTGCTGGGCATCGAAGAGCAGACCATCGATTTCCACGAGGGCAAGAAGATCTCGCCCTTCTACGTGCCCAAGACCATCATCAACATGCTCCCGGGCCAGCTGAGCATCATCACCGGCCTGAAGGGGCCGTCGTTCTCGGCGGTCTCTGCCTGCGCGACCTCGAACCACTCGATCGGCACCGCCATGCGCATGATCCAGTACGGCGATGCGGACGTGATGGTGGTCGGCGGTGCCGAGCGCGGCTCCTCGCCGACGGCCCTGGGCGGCTTCTGCGCGATGAAGGCGATGAGCACCCGCAACGATGCACCGGCTGAAGCCTCGCGCCCGTGGGACAAGGAACGCGACGGCTTCGTGCTCGGCGACGGTGCCGGCATCCTGATCCTGGAAGAGTACGAACACGCCAAGGCGCGTGGCGCGCGCATCTATGCCGAGCTTGCCGGTTTCGGCGCCAGCTCGGATGCGTACCACATGACCGCGCCGAGCGAGAACGGCGAAGGCGCCGCACGCTGCATGACCATGGCGTTGAAGGACGCCGGCGTGACCCCGGAGCAGGTCGGTTACCTCAACGCGCACGGCACCTCCACGCCGCTGGGCGACCTGGGCGAAACCATGGCGATGAAGACCGCCTTCGGCGACCACGCCTACAAGATGATGGTCAGCTCCACCAAGTCGATGACCGGCCATCTGCTCGGCGCGGCCGGCGGCGTGGAAGCGATCTTCTCGGTGCTGGCGCTGCGCGACAACATCATTCCGCCGACCATCAACCTGCATGAAGCGGGCGAAGGTTGTGACCTGGATTACGTGCCCAACACCGCACGAGAGGCCAAGGTCGATGTGGTGATGTCCAACGGCTTCGGCTTCGGCGGCACCAACGGCACGCTGGTGTTCAAGCGCATCTGACCGCCCGTTCCGTGTATCCCCACCCGGGCCGCCATCATGGCGGCCTTGGTGTATCTGGCCCCGCGCACGCTGCGCGCCCTTCCGGTGTCCTGTCATGTTCCAGACGCTTCCGCTGCCCGCCACCACCGACCTGCTGGCCCTGCAGCGCCTGGCCCCGCGGCGCTACCCCCTGCTGATGGAATCCACCGCCTCGGGCACCGCACAGGGGCGCTGGGATCTGCTGCTGATGGGCAACGGGGAATCGCTGGCTTTGCACGCCGATGGCGTGGTGCGTGATGCCGAGGGTGCCGCGCATGACGGCCGCTTCCTCGAGGTGCTGGACGCGCACTGGGCCGCACTGCGGCTGCCGCGCGAAGAAACCACGTTGCCGTTCCGCGGTGGCTGGGCACTGATGCTGGATTACGAGCTGGCTGGCCAGATCGAGGACGTGCTGGCATTGCCGGCGCGCGCCGATGGGCTGCCGTCCGCGCTGGCGCTGCGCTGCCCGGCGGCCGTGCTGCACGACCGCGTGCTCGGCCAGTTCCATGCCGTGTGCGAGACCGGCCAGGCCGCGCTGCTGCAGACCCTGCAGGATGACCTCGCCGCGGCCGCCACGCTGGCGCCGTTGCCGACGTGGCAGCCACCGGTCGCAATCGGTGAAGACGCGCCACAGCGCTTCACCGACGGCGTCGGCAATGTGATCGATTACCTGCGCGCGGGTGACGTGTTCCAGGTGAATCTGTCGCGGCGCTGGAATGCGCAGTTCCCCGAGGCGCTCTCGCCGCAGGCGCTGTATGCGCAGCTGCGCGTGGCCAACCCCGCGCCGTTCGCCGGGCTGTTCATGGCGCAGGGCAGGGCGGTGGTCAGCTCCTCGCCCGAGCGGTTGGTCTCGGTGCACGGCGATGACGTGCAGACCCGCCCGATCGCCGGCACCCGCCCGCGCTTCGCTGGCGATGACGATGCCGCGCGCATCCAGGAGCTGGTCGGCCATCCCAAGGAACGCGCCGAGCACGTGATGCTGATCGATCTGGAACGCAACGACCTCGGCCGCATCTGCGCGCCGGGCAGCGTGGAGGTGGATGAGCTGATGACCGTGGAGAGCTACGCCCACGTGCACCACATCGTCAGCAACGTGCGTGGCCGCCTGCGCGAGGACGTCAGCCCGGGCCAGGTGATCGCCGCGACCTTCCCCGGCGGCACCATCACCGGCTGCCCCAAGGTGCGCTGCATGCAGATCATCGCCGAGCTGGAGCAGACCGCCCGCGGTGCGTACACCGGCGCGTTCGGCTGGCTGAACCGCGATGGCGACCTGGACCTGAACATCCTGATCCGCACCGCCGAAGTGGCCGGCGACACCGCCAGCTTCCGCACCGGCGCCGGGATCGTGGTCGATTCGGTGGCCGACAAGGAACTGGACGAAACCCGCGCCAAGGCCCGCGGCCTGCTGCGTGCGCTGGGCAGCGATGCCTGAGCCGTTTGGCGGTGTGCAGCACCCGCGCGGTATGCTGCGCGGCGAAGAAATGGATTCGAGGTGAGCATGGCGGGTGCGAAACGGGGATGTCTGGCCGTACTGGCCGTGTTGCTGGTGCTGGCCCTGCTGGTTGCGGCCGCAGGCGCTTGGTTCTGGCATCGCCAGGGCGCCTTTGCCGATGCACCGGTCACCCCCAGCGCGGAGAGTGTGGTGATCGCCTCCGGTGATGGCTTCAGCACCGTGCTCGGCAAGCTGCGCCAGGCCGGCGTGGACGAAGGCAGCGACACCCAGTGGCAACTGCTGGCGCGCCAGCTCGACGCCGCCGGCAAGCTCAAGGTGGGTGAATACGCGCTCGATCCCGCGCTGACCCCGCGCGAGCTGCTGACCCGCATGCGCCAGGGCCGCGTCCTGCAGCACCGCGTCACCATCGTGGAAGGCTGGAACATCCGTCAGCTGCGCGCCGCGCTCAAGCGCGCCGATCCGCTGGTGCACACCACCGACGAACTGGACGATGCCGCCCTGATGAAGGCGGTCGGCTTCCCGGGCGAGCATCCGGAAGGCCGCTTCCTGCCCGAGACCTACGTCTACCAGCGTGGCGACAGCGATATCGACGTGCTCAAGCGCGCGCATGCCGCGATGGAAAAAGAACTCACCGCCGCGTGGGACAGCCGCGTGGACGACCTGCCGCTGAACTCGCCGTATGAGCTGCTGATCCTCGCCTCGATCATCGAGAAGGAAACCGCGCTGCCCAGCGAGCGCCCGCAGATCGCGGGGGTGTTCATGCGCCGCCTGAAGATCGGCATGCGCCTGCAGACCGACCCCACCGTGATCTACGGCATCGGCAGCAGCTACGACGGCAACATCCGCAAGCGCGACCTCACCACCGATACGCCGTACAACACGTACACGCGTGCCGGCCTGACCCCGACCCCGATCGCCATGCCCGGGCGCGACGCGCTGCATGCCGCCGCGCAGCCGGCCAAGGGCGACGCGCTGTACTTCGTGGCCGTGGGCGATGGCAGTGGCGCGCACATCTTCTCGGCCAACTACACCGACCACAACGCCGCCGTTGCCCGCTACCTGCAGCAACTGCGCAGCAAACGCACCAACGAGGCCGCACCCCAATGAGTCCCGCGCTGCACCGGCACCCGCATTTCGTCAGCCTGGAAGGGGGCGAGGGCGCCGGCAAGACCACCGCCATCAACGCGATCCGCGAGGCCCTGCAGGCGCGCGGCCATGAGGTGGTGCTGACCCGCGAGCCCGGCGGCACCGCGCTGGCCGAGCGCATCCGCGCGCTGGTGCTCAAGCCGGACGCGGAGATCGCCGCCGAGCCACTCTCGGCCGAGGCCGAGCTGCTGCTGGTGTTCGCCGCCCGCGCCCAGCACGTGCGCCAGGTGATCGCACCGGCGCTGCAACGCGGCGCCTATGTGCTGTGCGACCGCTTCACCGATTCCAGCTACGCCTACCAGGGCGGTGGCCGCGGCCTGGATGCGGCGTGGATCGCCGATCTGGAGCGCCGCGCCGTCGGCCTGCTGCCCGGCCTGACCCTGCTGCTGGATGTGGACGTGGCCGTCGGCCGTGCGCGCGCCAACGGCCGCGACCTGTGGCCGGACCGCATCGAAAGCGAGCACGATGATTTCTTCCAGCGGGTGCGCGCGGTGTTCCGCCAGCGTGCCAGCGAAGACCCCGCACGTTACCGCCTGATCGACGCCAGCCAGGACCAGGCCGGCGTCGCCGGCGCGGTGGTGGCGGCCGTGGAGGCATGGTTGGCACAGGAGCCGGATCGTGGCTGAACCCTTTTCCCCCTGGCAGCAGCGCGCCTATGACCAGACCGTGGCCGCGCTCGACGCCGGTCGCCTCGGCCATGGCCTGCTGTTCTGCGGCCCGGCCGGCCTGGGCAAACTGGGCGTCGCGCTGCGGCTGGCCGAGCACGTGCTGGGGCAGGGCGAGCCGGCCGCGGCCAAGCGCAGCGCCCAGCTGCTGGCCGCCGGCACCCACCCGGACCTGCAGCGGATCTCGTTCATCCCCAACAAATCCGGCGACAAGCTGCGCACCGAGATCGTGATCGAGCAGATCCGCGAGGTCTCGCAGAAGCTCTCGCTGACCCCGCAGTACGGCGTAGCCCAGGTGGTGATCGTCGATCCCGCCGACGCCATCAACCGCGCCGCCTGTAACGCCCTGCTCAAGACCCTGGAAGAGCCGCAGCCCGGCCGCTACCTGTGGCTGATCAGCGCCGACCCCGCGCGCCTGCCCGCCACCATCCGCAGCCGCTGCCAGCGTCTTGAGTTCAAGTTGCCGCCGCGCGAGGAAGCGCTCGCCTGGCTGCAGACCCTGGGCCACAGCGAAGCCAGCGCCCGCGAAGCGCTGGATGCCGCCCGCGGCCACCCCGGCCTGGCCGACCAGTGGCTGCGCGAAGACGGCCTGGCCCTGCGCCGCCAGGTCGCCACCGACTTGGAAGCCCTCGTTGCCGGCCGCTCCGGCGCGGTGGAACTGGCCCAGCGCTGGACCGCCGACGACAACGCCGCCCTGCGTCTGCGCCACGCCGCCGATCTCGCCCTGGCCCAAGCCACCGGTGGTGGCTTGACCGATCCCGATCGATTGCACAAGCTGGCCGCCTGGTTCGATGCGGCCAACCGCACCCGCGACCTGCTGCGCACCACGGTGCGCGCCGATCTTGCGGTGGTGGAGCTGCTGCTGGCCTGGGGAAAGGTCAACGAACGGCACGCCAAGGGGAATAGAGCATGAGCGCCACCAACGCCCGACAGGGCATCCTGTCCCTTGCCGTCAAGGACAAGGCCGCGCTGTACAGCGCCTACATGCCGTTCGTGAAGAACGGCGGCATCTTCGTGCCCACGCCCAAGCGCTACTTCCTGGGCGATGAGGTGTTCCTGCTGCTCACCCTGCCGGACTCCAGCGAGCGCCTCCCGGTGGCCGGCAAGGTGATCTGGGTGACCCCGGCCGGGGCCCAGGGCAACCGCGCGGCAGGGATCGGCGTACAGCTGGCCGATGGCGCGGAAGGGGAGACCGTCCGCCACCGGATCGAGACCCTGCTGGCCGGCATCCTGACCGCGGACAAGCCCACGCACACGATGTGAAGAAATTTCGGCGAAACCGTTGACGTCAAAATTTGCCGCCCTATAATGAGCGGCTCAGCAGCATCGGGCGGTTAGCTCAGCGGTAGAGCATTGCCTTCACACGGCAAGGGTCACAAGTTCGAACCTTGTACCGCCCACCATGATTCAGTCGAAAAAGCCTCCGGAAACGGGGGCTTTTTTGTTGGCGTGCGGTTAGCCATTCCAGGCTTGAGCAGGGCGACTTGGCGGACGAAATGGGCGACCCCACTATCCTCCGCATGGGAGGGACAATTACGCCGCATCGAAATCGGACGGGGGCATTGAATAAATGCCTGGGCGCGTCGTCGCACCATCGAATGACGAATGGAGAATGTTCATGGAAGGACCGATTGGAACCCTGGCTCGGGTAGTGATGTGGGTCGGCCTGGCTGCCTTCGTCTGCAGTGCGCAGGCGTCTGGCGCTGACAAGCCGCCTTTGTTTGAGGAAGTGCAGGCAGCGGCCAAGGCGGGTAGCGCTGAAGCCGAGAATGACCTGGGTTACAGGTTTCTTCAGGGCGCTGGAGTCGCCAAAGACGAGGTGCAGGCGGCGATCTGGTATCGCAAAGCGGCAGAGCAGGGCTATGCGCCGGCCCAATCCGCGCTCGGTGGACTGTATCTACACGGAGTTGGCGTGCCGCCAGACGCGATGCAGGCCAGCGACTGGATACGCAAGGCGGCGGAGCAGGGCGACGCACTGGCACAGTCCGATCTTGGAATGATGTATCTCAAGGGAATTGCCGTCCCACAGGATGATGTCCAGGCCATCCTCTGGCTCCGCAAGGCGGCTGAGCAGGGTTCACCCGCAGGGCAATACAACCTTGCCAGTCTGTATCAAAGAGGAGGTGCCGGCCTCGCTGAAGATGACGCTGAGGCCATACGCTGGTACGGCAAGGCAGCTGTGCAGGCCGCCTCGCAGCTGGGCGTCAGGCAGTCCCGCCAGAAGCTCTGCGAGTATCGCGGCGAAAACAGCGTGTGGTGTGCCGAGGTCGATACGCCCGGGGCTTTCGGTCCCGTGGACGACTTGGTGGCGGCGGCCGAGGGCGGCGACGCAAAAGCGCAGAGCGCACTCGGTGACATGTATCAGCGGGGCCTCGGTGTGCAGAAGGACGTGACTCAATCGGCCGACTGGTACCGCAAGGCGGCAGCGTCGGGGTACGCCCCGGCGCAGGCCATGCTGGGATACATGTACTACGAGGGGATCGGCGTGACCAAGGACATTGATGCGGGTCTATCTCTGTACTGCAAAGCTGCTGCACAGGGAAACTCACGGGCGCGGGCAAATCTCGAGATCATGCAGATTTACGGGCAATTCGATCTGAAGGAATGTTCCGTTCGTCTTGCGCGATGAGCATTGAATGCTCAAGCTTTCTAGAGTTAATTTGATGGTTGAAGCTTCCGCTTCCAAGCTGGGTCACGGCGGTTATGTGCTTAGGTAATCTTTAGGGGTGCCGGCGAGGTGATTCCCTGTGTGGATCTGTCCGCTACTGGCCGGAAGCGGACATAGAGCTGAGCAATGGATGAGTGATGTTTCGCCAGTGGCAGGGGGTGGACGCTTTCGACCAAAAGCAGAGATCCTTACCGCAGGCTTTGCGAAGCAGCGCATACGGCAAGTGCGCACGCGGACTTGGGACAGTCTGACCTACTCAGTACCGGGACAAGACCAGCCGGCGCCACCCCGCTGTAGTTGATGCCCATTACTGGACCGTTGCCCGGAGGAGCCTGCCCCATGGGTGCCCAAGACCTCAAGGCCCAGAGATTTCAGGGGCCCAAGGTCCTGAGGTTCTAGAGCCCTAAGTGCGAAGGTCTGAGAGACCCCGCCGGCCTTCAACGGCGGGCCAATAGACCCCAAGGACCCCAAGGGACTCAAGCGGACTATGCCTACCCCGGGCCATACCGGGTCCTTCCGTAAGGGCGCCTTTAGGTCTCAACTTCCTGGTCGATTCGGGGCGATTTACGAATTGTCCTCTAGGTTCTCAGCCTGTGAGACAACAAACCCACATTATGCCCTTGTGAAAGTGAGACGTAGCCCTCACTTCTGAACCTAGACTTAGGGGCGGGCTGAACCCACCGTCGCGCGGTCCGCCGTAATAAAGCGATGTGGCTAAAGGGAAGTTGCTCATTTATGTGCAACGCCGCATGACTCAATCAAGGGAGTGTTCTATGGATAGCTTGGCACCGAAGTCGCGGTTGGAAGTGCTGTTGAAGGACATTGATTTGCCCGAAGGCGCCTATAAACGAGCGGAGGGTCGATACCACGACCTCGCAAGCTGGATTTCTAGGGATGGCTCTACTCTCGCATCCTATGACGCGCACATCTTCGTCCAAGGCTCGTTTGCTCTGGGGACGGCAATCAGGCCTGTCAATCCTGAAGAGGAATACGACCTGGACTTCAGTTGCAAGCTGCGTAAAGGCATATCCCGAGAGTCGCACTCACAGGCCGACCTTAAGGAGATGATTCGCTTCGAGTTGGAGGGTTATCGGAAATCAAGGGGAATTCAAAGCCCGCTCGAATCGAAGCATCGCTGCTGGCGCCTGAGCTACCAAGATGAGCTCGCCTTCCATATGGATGTCGTCCCAGGTCTCCGCGCAGATGACAAGCGCCGCTCTGTGCTTACCGAGCGCATGGTGCACGCTGGCGTGAACCGGTCCTTGGCTGAAGAAGTCGCGCGTCGAGCTCTCTGGATCACTGACGATCAGCGTGACAGCTTCAAGGAGCTGACGGAAGACTGGCCATCAAGTAACCCCGGCGGCTATCAGAAATGGTTCACCTCCCGCATGGAGCCTACAGGCTTCCGCGCATTGGCTGAGGCACGGGTCGATCCAGTCCCGGTGTATCGCGCTCGTCAGCCTTTGCAGCAGACGGTGCAGCTACTAAAGCGTCACCGGGACGTGATGTTTGCAGAGCAACCGGACTTGAAGCCGGCGTCCATTCTAATAACCACGATCGCGGGATTGGCTTGCGTGCCAGGAGAGCCTCTTGACGCGACGTTGGGTCGGGCTCTTCAGGGGCTGAAAGAAGTGCGTGATCGCCAAGCTACGCAGATTCTCAATCCGATCAACCCGCACGAGGATTTTGCAGATCGATGGATGGGTCCTAACTGCCCACTTCGACGCAACTTCTACCAATGGATTGACTCGGCGCTGATCGCGTTCGCCGCTTGGCGGACAATCAATGTTCCCCAGCGGCTCATTGAGGTTGCCAAGGATGACTTCGAGGTATCTCTTGGCGCAGACGCGGCACGGGCCCTCTCCGGGGGCGTGACGCGGGCTCCGACTGCGCGTCAGGTTGCGATTGATGCGCCGCCGGCGCCTTGGTGCGGATAACGGGGATGAATTTCGCCGAGACGGAGATCGGCAGGTTGCTCGACGCATTCCCGCGACTGCGTCGGCGTCCCGTCCATCAGCCAGGGATTGCTCTTGTTGAAGGGTTTATTTCTTTCGAGGCGTCACCACCTGGAAAGCCTACGATCATCGACGAGTATCGAGTTCGTATCGAAGTTCCGCTGCTCTCGTCGTCGGAACCGCCCAAAGCTTACGAACTGGGTGGACGGATTCCGCGTGCCGCAGATAGCCATGTGAATCCTGGTGGTGATCTATGCTTAGGTTCTCCCCTTAGAGTGCTGGCCGTTCTGGGCTTCAGGCCGACTTTGATCGCATTCGTCGAGAAGTGTCTTGTGCCATTCCTATACGCCGCGTCATGGCGAGAGCAAGGCTTGCCAGGATTCCCGTTCGATGAACTTGCACATGGCGCTGCGGGACTTGTCGACGACTATGAGCGAATCTTTTCGATCAGGGGCCCGGAACGCGTTGCTTACGCTTTGCTTCTGCTTGCAAAGCGGAAGCGAGTAGCCAACAAAATGCTCTGCCCATGCGGCTGCGGGCTTCGGTTGGCAAAGTGCAAGATCCATGCTTCATTGGTGGTCTTTAGACGCCTTGCGCCAAGATCCTTCTATCGACGTCAATCGCGGGTTGTATTTCAAGCAGGCAGTCCGCCGAAGAATCTCTCTAGGCGAGCAGCTCAGTCCCCACTAAAGGTGCGATCGGTCCGTACGCAACATCCGTTGTTGCTTGGTCTGGCGAACTGACTATCTTGAGGCTTCAATGAGCTGGAGTTCAAAGCTACAGGACTGGATATCCCTCTTGGTTCACTGGATCACCCGTCGTCGCCACCCAAGCAGGTTCATGCTGCATGCGGGTGTAGGTATGGTCGCGGCGAGCTTGGCCGGAGGTTGGACTTTTGGTGTGCGTGGCTCCGCCGGCGCCCTTCACTTGGCGGGCTTCGCCTCGACCAGCGATGGTCTTCCAAAATCTCTGCTGGTGGTTGTGCTGTTTTTTGGCTTGTTATTGGCCTTGACGGGCGCCGGCGTACTACTGTTCGACTGGAAATCCTTCAGAAATGCCGCGGAACGTAGCGCGGTCGTCGTAGTGGAGTTTAGAGGCCTCATCGATACCTCAGACAGTTCGCTCCTGAAATCTGTACCTCGTGGTCTTATCGGCCAGAGGCTGGATGCGCTCATTGATGTTCGGGAGCTGGCAGTGGCAGGTGCGATCAAGCAGGCTATGCAAAAGGTCGTCGCGATGCCGGACCTGATTAGGCTCCTTCGCGGATCCCGCGCGAAATCCGATGTACAAGTGGTGGTCGGAGGAGTGCTGCATGTGCCACTCCTTTTCCTGGCCGGTACCATGCTCGACGACGAAGGCAGGGTTCTACCATTCGACTGGGATCGAGTATCAGAAGTCTGGAAGGCGCTCGATGAGCCTGATGATGGTGAGCGTTTTACACTGTCTGGAATGGATGAGTTGCCGAGCGGAACGCCCCGCGTAGTGCTCGCTATTTCCGCGTCCTACCGGAGCGACGCCTTCGCCATCAAAGATTCTTTTGGCGATGTGCCTGTGGTGTCGCTGTCGCTGGCAAATCCACTGCCCGGTACGCTCTGGTCGGGTGCAAAACAGGATGCACTGGCAGCGCAGTTTACGGCTGCAGTTGCAACTCTTGGCAACAAGGGGGTCAAAAGGATCTCGTTGGTTTTGGCCGCGTCTAGTACTCTGGCGCTTCGAATGGGGCGTGCCTACGATCGCAGGAATATGCCGGAGATCGCCTGCTATCAATACGAACGTAAACCTACGCCAGCATATCCTTGGTCGGTTCTGATTGGACCAAGCGATGTGGAACTCATCCCCACCACGTCAGAAGATGTGACCTCCCGATAGGCTGCAGCGCGGGCAAAGTGAGCTAAGAGGCGCGAGTCGCTGCCATCCATAGATTTGCAAGATATCTACTAAATCTGTCTAGGCCAGCTGTACGCGGAGAGTCGCCTCTACTCCGGCACCCCATTGCTTAGTGAGAGCAAGAGGAGCTCGAAATCTCACGGTCTTTGTACTGGCTGACTTGAACGATGAAATCGGCGTCAAACGTGGAATTCTCGGATCTCTACGTTTCGTTTGGCCTTCGGATCGAATAGTCCCATTGCTGTCCAGCAATTCGTCTAGGGCAAGCCGCTTCGCGGCACGTCTTAACTTTGGCGTTGCGAATGTCGGCTTCTGGGCGGGAGCCGACACTCACTTCAGGAAGCTTGCCTTGGTGCGAGCGCTATTCCCCCGCACCAGCTAACAGGCTGTCCCAGATACGTCCGTCACGTTGCGCTTCAGTGGTGACGTTGATCACCGCCTGTTCGCCCAGACGATCACGCAACTGCTGCAGATACAGGCTGCGAGGTGTCACCACCTGGCCCATCGATTGCACGATCCCCGCAGGCTCTTCAGGCGGGAATTTCCCCGCTGCAGTAGCGCCCACCTGGCCCACGCTCCAGTTCATCGCGAAGGGCGGCGCCTGGACGACGTAGATGTCGTGCTCGGTGTTCCAGAACATCTGCTGCGCGCCCGCCCACCCGTGCCCCGTTCCGCTGTACCGGCGGTTCTGTGCCCGCAGCATGTATCCCTTGGTGTTGTCATACAGCGTGCCGCTGGACCAGCGATGATGTGGACCACTGTCATTGCTGTCACCTACGGCGAGGCAGTCCAGAAACACATTGGGACCGGGTACCCGTGCGCCGATGACGAAGGTATGCCTGCCGCCCTGGTTGTAGCAGCGCTGGATCAGATTGAAGGCGGCGTTACCCTCGTAAAGGAACACATAGCGGCGGGCGCCTTGTGTTTCGCCATACCTGGGGTCGAGATAGGCAATGTCCTGCAGGGTATTGAACTGCGCGCCGTTGCGGGTCACGAAGCCATGCGACACATAACGCACGGTCACGTCGCGAACCCATGAGTCGTAGATTGCACCCAAGCGGAGTGCGGTAAAGGGACCGGAATCGGCGGTGCCGTTGACCGTACCGGTCTCGGGGTTACCCTCAAGGCGGAGGTCTTCGATGCCGACCTGCGAGATACGGATGGGATCCGTGCGATAGACGCTGCCGCCACCGAAGCGCGTCGCGATGGCATCCATGATCGGGGCATCCAGGCTGATCGTGTCGTGGTCTACAGCAGTGACGACGCGTTCGCTGTACACAGCGTAGTCGCTGGGCGTCCATCGGTATCGTGCGGTATCGATGCCCTCGGGGCCGACCCAGCGGGCATTGGGTTCCCTTGCGATCGACACCGTATCGCCCACCCGATAGCCGGCTGCGGACTGCACCGTGATCCGCATCGCCCCCACCGGCACGTAGTCCATGGTGATGGCGGTCCGGCGTGGGTCCAGAGCGGCGCGGGGAACCGCGGATTCGCTGCTGCCCACTTCAAGAATCCTGCCCTGCCGATCGCTGACTTGGGAGCGGATCACCGTGCCGTCGGCACCTCGACCTTCACCGCGCAACACCACGCCGCTGGCCCGGATGGTCAGCGTCTTGCTCAACCTATAACCGCCGCGCCGTAGCAGGACTACGCCGCGTAGGCCCCGGCTGTCCTGGACACGCACGGCGACCGCGTCGATGGCGGCCTGGATGCGGGGATAGTCGTCACCCTCCGCGTTTGGCTCAAGGACCTCAATAACAGGCATGCTGGAGCGGATGGGCAGGCTGACACCGCCGCCCTGGTAGCCGGCGCGGGAGAAGTCCGGGACGATGTTGCGCGCGTGATCGCTACCGCGTTCGGAGTACAAGGCATAGCGCAGCAGGCCGTTGCTACCCAGTGCTACCAAGGGGGCGTCTTCGGCATTGTTGATGGGGTGGATGAAGGCGCTGGTCTCGGAAGCAGGCTCCGCCGCTGATAAGCTAGAAAACGGACAGACCGGCAACGCCACGAGCGTCAGCGCTGCGACTCGGCGAAACGCCGGGAGGAAAGGCATGCGGGCGACGTCCTTCCAGGGAGGAGTAGCTTGCAATGTTAGCAACTGCTTGCAACGATGCAGTCCGTGCTGAAGAGTCAGGCTGGTCTGCTTTTCCGGCCGATCGCGGACTTTTCGGACAACAGAAAGGCGCCAATTGCTGGCAGTGTCCGCTCCTGGCCGAAAGTGGACGTTCGGCGAGGGCGGAGGCGCCGACCGCTGGTGATGTCCGCTTTCGACGGCGGTTTCAACTGGTCAATGCAACAGCTCGTTGATATCGCTCGATCGGTGTCTGGAAGTCCCGCGCGACTGGATGAAGAGCGTGCGATAGATCGTCTCGTGTGAGACCTGGCAGCTCGGATCGTCCGGGTAAGTCCGCTTGAGCCAGCCAGTCTCGGCGAGAACCCCTCGCACGGACGAGTGATGCCGATCGAACAGCCTCGCCATCTGGTGCAACGACTCGCCCTGCCGCCAGCGGTCCCACATCAGGGCCTTGTGGCTGTCGAACCGCCACCCAAAGCGGACACCACGGGCGCCGACTCAGCGCTATTTCGTCGGCGATCCGGGTGATTCATCGGCGGCTTCTGTGGCTTGGTCGCAAACGGGTAGCCACGCCCCCGCGCGGATGGCAACTTGCAGCGGCGATCACGTCGACCTGGAGCCCCGCATGACCCCCGTTGTCCTGTATTCGCCCGATCCGGCCCGCGGCTGGCTGCCCTGGGCCTGGCTGACGCCGATCCTGATGATCCTGTTCAACGCGGTACCGGTGATCGCGCTGGACGGGTGGATGCAGTCGCAGCATTGGTCGACGCCGGGCGGTGATCCGATCGGCCTCGCTGGCTTGCATGCGCTGCTGTGGATCGGCTTCGCGCCGACGCTGGCGGCCGTGCTCGCCTGGGTACGCTTCGTCGAAGGGCGCTCGCTGGCGAGTATCGGGCTGACCGGTCCGGCGCCGCTGAAAACCTTTCTGCGCGGAATGGCCGTTGGATTCGGCACGATCGCGCTGGTCGTAGTCGCGATCTGGATGGCTGGCGGCATGCAGGCGGCGGGCGTGGGGCAGGCCTGGCGGTCGCCCGTCAGTCTGCTGCACATCGGCCTGCTGCTAGTGAGTTTCATGTTCCAGGCGAGCGTGGAGGAAGTCATCTTCCGCGGCTGGATGCTGTCGGTGGTGGCGCGCAAGACCAATGTTGCGGTGGCAGTGCTGCTGGTGTCGCTCGTTTTCTGCTTCCTGCATTTCAGTCCGCACCAGCCGCCCTTGGTCATGCTCGGCACGTTCCTGTTCTCGCTGTTCGCCTGCGCCTGGGCGCTGCGGAGCGGCAATATCTGGGGCGTGATGGGCTGGCACGCGGGGTGGAACTGGTTGCTCGCAACCGGCTTCGAACTGCCCGTCACCGGCATGGATCCGCACTTGCCGGCGCTGCTGGTGGCGCTGCGCCCGCAAGGCCTCGACACCCTGACCGGTGGCGCGCAAGGGCCGGAAGGCAGTTACCTGTGCAGCGTCTTCTTCGTCGCCGCGATCGCGTGGATCCAGTGGCGAAAGACGCGCGGAGCTCAGAACTTCTCGCCGACCAGCAGGTAACGCCACTGCCCGGGCGGCATCGCCCCGTCCGGGCCCTTGCCGATCGGATGCGGGTTCGCGCCGTACCGGCGGCGACCAAGCAATGGAGCGTCTGCTAGCGCTCAGGGCACTCGGTGGTGCCTGAGCGTGGTAGCCGTGGGAATCTCCGTCTTGAGGGAGTACAAGCATGCCACTTAACCTCCGCGGCCGCATTCGACCCAGAGCGAACGTTCGCCCCTTGTTCGCGTAGGCTCCGTACTCGTTTCTTCAGCAGTTCGACCTGCACGGAGATATCCCTTGTGCGCAACGTCCATGTAGGCGGAAAAGTTGGCGTCATCTGAGTAATTGCAGTCCTTGCACTCGTGGTCTGGTATCTCAAGGGGCTTGAGCAAACCTCCGAGTTTTCGGCGGCGCGCAGGGCGTACGTGCAAGCTCATCCGGAAGCAGCGGGTGCTCACTTTGCAATTCGCTACTGATGCGGATTCCGCTCCAGATATTTAGCGAACCAGAGGCGGCTCAGGTTCGGCATGCGAGTGCCACTACCGGCTGGAACCGAGACTGCCTTTGCTGAAGTGTCAACAAAGAGTGATCTGGCTTCCTCGATAAAGTTCGACTAGGCCCACCTTCGACTTACGTTTCGCGACGACCGCTCCTGGCCGAGAGCGGACGTCGGTCCTGCAGCGGTCTTCTCGAAGCGCTTATATCGACCCAAGCTTCCCGCGCACGTCCTCAACAAACGCCCGCCCCACCGGCACCTCAGTCCCATCATTCAGCACCAACCAGTAACGGCTCCCCGAAGCCGCATGCAACGTCCGCACGTGCGTCAAATTGACCAGATACGACCGATGGCAACGCACAAAGTCCGGCGGTAGCAAGGCAGTAAGACTCGCCAGCGATTTGTCATGCAGCTCACTCCGCCCATCGCGCATACGTACTTCGCTGTAGTCCCCATCAGCACGAATCCAAAGCACATTGGCGAGCTCCACCATCGCCGTCCCCTGCGCATGCCAGATGCCCAGGTAACGCGCCGCGCCAGATCGATACCGCCCAACATCCAGCAGCCGCTCCAGCGCCTGCCCCAGCCGTTCGCGTGAGAAAGGCTTCGGCACGAAATCCAGCACCCCATGCTCAAACGCCTGCAGCGCCCGCTCCCGATGCGCGGAGACCACCACGCAGTGGTATCGGCCAGCGACCACGCGCTTCAGCAGGTCGAAGCCATCCTCGCCCCCCAGATTCAAATCCAGCAGCAGGCCGTCATACACGCTGCGCTGCAGCCGGTCACCGGCGGCATCCAGGTCGGCCACGGCATCGAATCGGGCGCGGCTGCCGGCCAGTTCGGTGCACATCCGCAGCAGCCGCTGGCGGACCAGCAGTTCGTCCTCGACGATCAGGATGCGCATGTCAGCTCCATGCGGCCGTACCAGTCGTTGCCATCGGGACCTTGTTCAAAGCGCCAATTCTCGGGGCAGGTGGCGGCCAGGCTGGCCTCGATGTAGCGGTTGCCCGTGCCTTGCCCGCGATGCGGGGCGGTCCCACGGGCGCTGCGCAGCTCCAGTATCCAACGGTCGCCGTCGCGTTGGATACGCAGGCGGAACGGATGCTCGGCACACGCGACGGCCCCCGCATGCGTGAGCGCATTCTCGACCTGCGCATGCAGCACGCCGGGCGGCAGCCACAGGCCGTTGTGTTCGCCCTCGACCTCAAAGCCGATGTGGCGATCCAGTGCGAGCCCGACGATGTCCAGGTGGTTGCGGCACAGCGCCAGCTCTTCCTCCAGCGGCACGCTGGGGCGGGTGCTGCTCTCGCGCAGGCGGTCGAACTGCTCGGCCAGGGATTCGACCATGCGGCTGGCGCGCATCGGTGCCTGTTCGATCAGTTCCTGCAGGCCGGTGAGGGTGTTCATCAGCCAATGCGGCTGGATGCCCCGCTGCAGCAGCTGCAGCGAGAGACGGGCGCGCTCTCCGCGCAGCTGCGCGTTGTGGTGGTCCAGCATCCGCAGCTGGGCGGCGTGGCGGATCAGCAGGAAGCCCATCAGCACGGCCAGGAACAGGAAGTAGGGGCCGTCGAGGAAAATCCCGCCAGCGAGCGGCACGGCGAGTGCACCGGCCACCACCAAGGTCAGGATCGGCCAGCGCTCGTCGGGCTCGCCGCGGGCGCGCAGCAGCACGTAGGTGGAGGTCAGCAGGCTGAGCAGCAGCAGTGCGGCACCGCGGCCGTCGAAGCTGGGCACGAAGGCGGCCAGCGCCAGCAGGGTGGCGAGATAGGCGATGCGGGCTGTCTTCGGCACCGCGACGCCGAAACGACGCGCCAGGTAAGCCGGCAGCAGGATCGCCGCGGCGAGGTGCAGCAGAAGCAGCATGAGCAGTCGTGGGCCGTGCCACGGATAGGCATAGCCGACCAGCGGACGCCATGCTTCGACGACGGGCAACGCAAGGCCGACGACACCCAATGCGAGCAGCAGGCGCGCACCCGCTACCCGTGGCCGGCCGCGCTGTGCAGCGAGGAAGTAGAGGCAGGCGGCACCCAGCGCCCCCGTGGCAAGCGCGGCGATCAACCACGGTCCAAGGTTGAGGCTGTAGATCGAGGCGGCCGGCCCGACCGCAACGAAGGCATCCGCGCCCCGCAGTTTGAACCACTGATGATGGCTGGAGGCGAGCAGCACCAGCGTATCGGTGCTGCTGGAGGAAGAGGGCGGGAGCACACGGATGATGTCCACCTGTCCCGGCTGCTCTTCGTCCGCGTTGCGGCCGACGGTGCCATTGGCGGCCAACGGCTGGCCATTCCAGAAGGGCTGGCTGGCGGCGCGCACCGAGATGCGCAGTGCACGGTCGGCCGCATGGTGTGCTGGCTGCGCAGGCAGGCGCCAGCGCAGCCAGTAGGGGCCGCGCCACTGCACCAGTTCGCGCTGGTTGGCCGGTTGCCACGCCAGTGTCGTTGGCGGAGCGGTGGGCAGTGCGCCGTCAGCGCCCAGCGTGACGGGTGCCATCTCCTGGGCTTCGTAGTAGCGCACGCCCGGTGGAGGCGCGACCAACAGCAGCCACGCGGCGACCGCGATGAGCAGGACGGCGAGGGCGGTCAGGGTGCGTGGGATCTGCATGGGCCCATCGTATCGGTTGCACGGAGTCACTGGACCCCCGCCTGGAGCTGTTCGGCGGACGGGCCGTCCTCGGCTGCCGTGGGGAAGGTGATGCTCGCGGCGTGGTGCATGCGCCCTCACTCGGCGCGCGATTCCCTTACCTCCCACCCGGAGTCCGTCATGTCCAACGTCCCGATGTCCCTGTTCCGTTCTCCTGCTCCCGGCCTGTGCCTGGGGGTCACGCGGTGGGCAGCGCTCTGCCTGACCCTGGTCGGTGCACCCGTGCTGGCAGCCGATGCGCCGGCGCCGTTGGTGTTCACCCCGTATGCGTTCGAGACACAGAAGCACGGCACGATCGCGGCCGAGGCGGGCTATCTGGAGGTGCCGCGCCGGCATGCCGATCCGAACGGACCGCGCATGCGCCTGCGGGTGGTGCGCCTGCCGGCGACCGGTGGCGATGGCCGCGCCGCACCGGTGGTCTATCTGGCCGGTGGCCCGGGGGGCTCGGGGATCGGGACCGGGCGCGGACCGCGCTGGCCGGTGTTCGATCAGGTCCGGCGCGATACCGACGTGCTGCTGCTCGATCAGCGCGGGGCGGGCGAGTCCGAGCCGCCGCCGGCGTGCCCGCATGAGCACACCTTCGACGACGCACTGCCGCTGCAGCACGATGCGGCGCTCGCCGCGCTGCGTGACGTCGCCGCCCGCTGCGTGGCGTACTGGCGGGAGGCGGGCGTGGACCTGGGGGCCTACACCACCGCCGAGAGTGCCGGCGATCTGGAGGACCTGCGGCGCGCGTTGAAGGTGCCGAAGATCAGCCTGTGGGGCATGAGCTACGGCACCCATCTGGCGCTGGCCACGGTGCGCCTGCACGGCGCCGGTCTGGACCGCGTGGTGCTGATGGGGACGGAAGGGCCCGATGACACCTTGAAGCTGCCGCTGTCGGCCGATGCGTTGCTGGCGGAGTTGAGCGTGCTGGCCAAGGGGGCGGGATTCGATGATCTGACCGGCTCGGCCACGCGCGTGCTGGCAGCACTGCGCGAGCAGCCGCGTCAGGGCCGCAGTGTCATGCACGGTGGCAAGCCGGTGATGATCGGCGCGTATGACGCGCAGTTGGCGATCAGCGCCTGTCTCGGGCGCCGCATGACCCAGCAATGGCTGCCGCTGATCCTGCGCGATGCCGAGAACGGCGACTACGATCTGCTGGCGGCGATGGTCCTGCTGCTGCGCAGTGAGTACGGCAGCTACGGCGCGATGTCGCTGGCGATGGATGTGGCCTCGGGCCAGACTGCGCAGCGCCGCGCACTGGCCGAGGCGCAATCACGCGAGAGCCTGTTTGGCGATGCGCTGAACTTCCCGTTCCCGGCGCTCGGGGATGGGCTGGGGCTGGTCGATCTTGGCGATGCTTTCAGGGGGCCACTGCGCAGCAACGTGCCGGTACTGTTCATCAGTGGCACGCTGGATGGGCGCACGCCGCCAGCCAACGCCGAGGCGCTGCGGCCGGGGTTCAGCGATAGCCGCACCTTGCGGGTGCGCGGGGCCAGCCACGACAACGAGCTGTGGCTCGGGACCCCTGCCATCGCCGCAGGCATCACGGACTTCCTGGCGGGTCGGCCGGTGGGTGATGCGGAGCTGGACGTGGGGGCGCCGGTGTTTGCCAGGAGCAAGAGCGATCTGGTGGATCCGCGGGGGCGCTGAGGGCTGCCGGAAGTGCGACTGTGTGCAGGCGCTGTGGACCGACCGAGGTGTATGGTTTCGGCTGGCCCGGCGCTTGCGCCAACACAGGAGGACGCGATGACCGACCCAACGGTGACTTCCGTGCACGGCACGCCCGATGATTATGGCGACACGCTGTACCGGGTGTATTTCGAAGTCGGGGAATCGGAGGACATCGCCCGCGATGCGATCACCACGTTCCTCGTTCAACGCGCCAGAGACAATCCTGCCTTCGACTTCGACGCCTCGCTCCTGCACGCGCGTCCGCACGGCTACGAAGTGGACCTGCCGATGCAGCTGATTCCCGAGGTGGTGCGGGCGCTGGCCGAGCAGAATGTGGCGGTGTACCAGGTGGTCCGGCTCGGCGGGGTATAGGGGCGCCGCTGGGGCATCACGTGGCATCACATCCGTGCTCGCCTTGGCGCTATCCTTCCGCCAGCGCCAGCCGCACCCTGCGTGCTGGCCGGATCGATACTCTCAACCTGGATAAGGCAGCAATGGCAGATCCTTACAACAGCGGTGGCCGCGCAGGCCCGGCAACCCGGCTCGACGATGCGATGGTGACCACGGCGATGGAGCTGCCCGGCTTCCGCGTGGTGCGCAGCCTGGGCGTGGTGCGCGGCATCACCGTGCGTTCGCGTTCCATCGTGGGCAACTTCCTCGGCGGGCTGCAGACCATCTTCGGCGGCAACATCACCATCTACACGCAGCTGTGCGAGCAGGCGCGCGAAGAGACCTACCGGGACATGTCCAACCATGCGCGGCTGCTGGGCGCCAACGCGATCATCGCGATGCGCTATGACGCTACCGATGTGATGACCGGCCTGACTGAAGTGCTTTGCTACGGCACGGCGGTGATCGTCGAGCCCACGCACGTCTGAGCATCGCGCGCGCGATACGCCCTGAGTATCGCAGCAAGCTCTCATCGGTATTGGCATCCGCGCTGACCAGGGCGGATGCTGTCCGCATGACGATCAACGACACACTTTCTTTCGTCGGGCAGGTGGCCCTGGTCACCGGTGCCGCGGGTGGGCTCGGCTTCGCTTACAGCCGATTGCTGGCGCAGCGCGGCGCACACGTGGTGATGCAGGACGTGGGCGCCACGCCGGACGGCACCGGCCGCGATCCGCAGCGGATCGATCACGCTGTAGCGCGTCTGCGTGCAGAGGGGCTCCCTGTCGAGGCCAGCCACCATGACATTGTTACCCGCACTGCGGCTGCCGCACGGGTCGCTGACATTCTGCAGCGACACGGCCGTCTGGATGTGATCCTGCACAATGCTGGCTGGGTCGAGTATCAGCAGACCGATGCGGTGGATGAGGATCGTTTCGACCACATGATGGCGGTCGCGGCCAAGGCGCCGCTGTGGCTGGCGCAGGCGGCATGGCCGGCCATGCAGGCGCAGGGCCATGGCCGCATCGTGCTGACCACCTCCGACCGCGCGCTGTATCCGCAGTACGTGCAGCACGGGCTGGCGGCGTACGCGGCGGCGAAGTCGGCCGCGGTTGGGATCGTCAACGTGCTGGCGGCCGAGGGTGCGGCGCATGGCATCGTGGTCAATGCGGTGTCGCCGGTCGCCAAGACCCGCATGTGGGGCATAGAGGGCGAGCCGGATGAGCTTCATCCAGAAAACGTAGCACCAGGCGTCGTGTTCCTGGCCTCGCGCGCCTGCAGCGAAGGCGGTTGGATCCTGCGTGCGAGCAACGGCCAGTTCCATGCCACGCGGCTGACCGAGGCCGAGGGTGTGCACTATCCGCGTGATCTGCGGGCGGTGCCGGCCGGCAGTGTGGAGGAGGTCGCCGCGCAGTGGCCGGCTATCGCGAAGGCGGCTGTAGAGCCACGCTGAAGGCTGCGCATGTATGGCGCGACCAACGGGGATCACCTCGATCGCCAGCGTGGTTGGGCTGCCGATGGAGATAGTCTCCGTCTACAATCCCCGCATTCACTACATCGAGGGAACGATGGACATCAGGAAATGGATCATAGGTCTTGGCTTTGCTCCATTGATAGCATCATGTTCATGGATGGGACCGTCTTCCCCTACGGTCGATAGAATCACTGAGGCGCGCCGTAACAGCCCTATCGAGGTGAAATTCAGGGGTGTTGGGCCAATCGGTAATGACCTGCTTGAGGTCGTGCAGGTCAGGCCCGTCAGTATCACGGAGGTGCCCTTCCCGGAACGCAAGCGGTATCGGGTTCAAGGCCGGACAGTACTGGCCTTGCGCGCTGGCGGCGCTGCATCTTATGAGTTTCTCCAGCAGCGTGCCGCAGAAGAGGAGGGCGCACGTACGACACTGGCGGAGCACTATCGTCAGTTGGAAGGAAAGATTGGATTACGCTTTGCCAAGGATCGGATGGAGTCTTGGAAGGCGGGTGAGCAGGAGACCTTCAAGGACGACTTCGTCATCGAATGGTGCAAAGGGGCCTGGCGTCATATCGACACTGATTGCGGTTCAAGGCCCGTCGAGGTCATTTCGATGGATCGCTTGCAAAGGATGCAGCGTTCATTCGAAGAGCGCCTTGCCTCCGAGGAAGTCCACAAGGAAATCGAGCAGCGGCGCCTTGAACAGTCTGAGATGGAGCGTCGGCTGCAGAACGCGGCTGAGCTTGACGCACGCAAGGTCGCTATCCGCGCGGACCTGGCTGAACTGCAGCGCTGCACAGGGCACGATGGTCGCGCGTACAGCATGGAGTGCTTCCGCCCGATTCAGTCCTCGCTGTCCAAGCATGTCTCCAACTGCTCCAGGTCTGCATCGTTCGCACGTTCGGATGATCCCGAGGACTTCCTATGCAGTGAGGTCAGCAGTAACTACACCTTGATCGATGACTTCAGAAGACGTGATGGTAGTGGTCGCCCTGGCGCCAAGCTCGAGTGTCTGGAGAAAGATTGCTTCGCTGAGATTTCCGATGACACCAAGATCGGAGACCAGAATGTGAGGGTATTTAGGGCCACCATCGGCATGAGTGGGCCGGTGCTGGTGGGCGTGGATGTCTCCGCTGAGGGCGTCGCAGGTGCGGTGCAGCTTATGCAGTCCAGCGGTTTAGTTGAGCTGGACAACTGGGTCACTGCGCGCGCTCAGAGGTGGCACTACCATCCCGCAACGGAGGGCCACGCAATGAGGGATGGGCAGGCAAAGGTCGTTGTTTCCTTCGAGGTAGTCGCCGAGGATCCCACCTATGGATCGCTGGCCCGCGTGACTTCAGTCAGCAACTGGGCCGGCGCTGAGGATGGCCAGCAGTAACGCTCCGCCGACTGATGGGCTGCCACAAGGTAGCTATCAATCCGCCAGCACGGCCTCCAACGCGGCCATCGCCTCACGCGCCACGTCACGGGGATCGCGTGCCTTCAGCGCATCGTTGAACACCTCCAGCCCGATCGGCCCGCTGTAACCCATCGCGGCCAGCGCATCGATCAGCGTCTCCAGCGGCCAGAGGCCATCGCCCGGCAGGCAGCGGTGATGGCGCGCCTGCGTGGTGACCTGGCCGGGCAGTGGCTGGGTCAGCACATCCGACAGCTGCACCAGCGCGATGCGCTCCACCGGCACGTCGCGCAGATCGTCGGCGGTGCGCCCGGCGGCGAACAGGTGGAAGGCATCGACCACGATGTCCATGTTCGGCGCGCCGACCTGCTCGATCTGCTGCCACGCCGAGGGCAGGGTCGAATGCAGGCGACTCCACGCCATGCCTTCGTAGGCGATGCGCAGGCCACGTTCGGCGGCACGCGCGCACAGCCAGCGCAGATCATCGGTGACGCGGTCGGGCACGTAGTCGGTCGCTGTGCAGGCGGGCACCAGCACGGTGCCTGCGCCCAGGTCCTTGGCCAGCGCGAGCAGTGACATCGCCTCTGCACGCTTGCCCTCGCGGGTGGCGGCCGAAGCGCCGTCGAAATCCAGCAGCACCTGCACATCGGTGAGCTGAAGGCCGGTGCGCGCAAGGATGGCGTGGACCTCGGCTACCGACGAAGACGCTACATCCTCGCGCCACAGCTCGACCTGTGCGAACCCAGCGGCTGCGGCGGCATCGAGTTTCTCGGTGGTGCTGCCGCCGAGCAGGACGGTGTTGAGGAAGCGCGGGCCGGGCAATGAGGACATCGAGGGGTACACCTTGCAGCGAATCAAACGTCGCCGCCGATGCTAGTGGCTACCGCATCGCCGCTATGTGCAGGCGGCCGGATGTCAGCGAAGCCCCTCCGCCTCGCAGCGGATGCTCAGCCATGCGCCGCCGCCCGGCGCGTCCCCGGCGCGGACCCGGAACCCATGCAGGCCGGCGATGGCGGCCACGATCGACAGCCCCAGCCCGAAGCCCTCGGTCGTCTCGCCGCCGCTGCCGCCGCGGAAGAAGCGCTGGTAGATCAGGCTGCGATCCTGCGGCGGGATGCCGGGGCCGTTGTCGATCACATCGATGCGCGGTGCGCCGTGGTCGTCCACCGCGCGCAGCACGATCCGGCCCTGCGCCGGGGTGAAGTGCAGCGCATTGGAGAGCAGGTTGGCCAGCGCCTCGAACAGCAGTTCGCGGTCGCCCCACAGCGTGCCCACCTGCGGGTCGATCTCCAGCAGCAACTGCTGGTCCTTCTCCTCGGCCAGTGGCAGGTAGAACGCGTGCAGTTCCTGCAGCAGCTCGCCCGCATCCAGTTCCACGAAGGCCGAACGGCGCTGGTGGCTTTCCAGTTCCGATACGCGCAGCAGTGCGGAAAAACGCGCCATCAACATATCGGTTTCGGTCAGTGCCTTGTCCAGCTGCGCCGCGCGCGGGTCCTCTTCCTCCAGCCCGACGCGGGTGCGGTACAGATGCGCACGCAGACGGGTGAGCGGGGTGCGCAGATCGTGGGCAATGCTGTCGCATACCCCTTTGACCTCGGTCATCAGCTGCTCGATGCGTTCGAGCATGGCGTTGACGATGCTCGACAGGCGGTCGATCTCATCCGGGTGGCCGGAAACGGGCAGGCGCTGGCCGAGATCGCCGGCGATGATGCGGTTGGTCGCGGCCTCGATCTGCTGGATCCGTTTGAGCGGGCGCCGGCGCAGGATGTGCCAGCCGGCCAGGCCGGGAACGATGGTCAACGAGACGCCCCACAGCAGCGCATCGAGGATGATGCTGTTGACCGCGGTGAGCTTGCCGCTCTGGCGAACGAACACCAGCAGGCGGCCATCCTGGGTTTCCACGCCGAGCGCGCGCCCGGGCGCCTTGATCGGCCCACTGCGCAGGGACCAGCGTTCCACCGCCTGCGCGTGTCCGTCGATGTGCAGGCCATCGGGAATCGCCAGGAGTGGGCCGGACAGTGGCTGCCCGCTGCGGCTGAAGATGCCGTAGGCATACGCCCCGTGCAGGTCGTAGCGCAGGCTGTCGCGCAGCGCATCGTCCAGCGCCTGGCCCTCGAACTTCTCGAACAGGTGCGCGCGCTGCTGCAGGCCGGATTCGGCGAGGTCGTTGAGGTAGTCCGAGACGCGCCAGTACATCACCCCCAGCAGTACGCTGGACCAGGCGACGAACAGCACGCAGTACAGCCCAAGCAGCCGGCTGCTGGAGGAACGCCAGTGATCAGACATGGTCGTCCAGGACATAGCCGGTGCCACGCACGGTGCGGATCGGCTGGGCACGCCCGGGCTGGTCGATGCGCTTGCGCAGGCGGCCGATGTGGACGTCGATCAGGTTGGTGCCGGGATCGAAGTGGTAGCCCCATACCTCCTGGAACAACATGGTGCGGGTGACCACCTGGCCGGCGTTGCGCACGAGGAATTCCAGCAGTTTGAACTCGGTCGGCAGCAGGGTGATCTCCTCGCCGGCGCGGCGGGCGGTGCGGGTCATCAGGTCCAGCTCCAGGTCGCCGGCGCGCAACTGGTTCTCCGCCACGGCTGGCTGCCCATGGCGGCGGATCAACACCTCCACGCGGGCGGCCATTTCATCCGAGGCGAAGGGTTTGGTCAGGTAGTCATCGCCGCCGGCGCGCAGGCCCCGGACCCGCTCATCCACATCGGAAAGGGCGCTGATCATCAGCACCGGGGTGGTGATGCCCTGGCGCCGCAGGGCCGTGACCAGGGCCAGGCCATCCATGCCGGGCAGCATGCGGTCCAGGGTGATCACGGCGTAGTCGCCGCGGCAGGCGATGGCCAGGCCGTCCTCGCCATTGCCCACCCGGTCCACCTCGAAGCCGTGGCTGCGCAGTTCCGTGGCGATTTCCTCGGCGGTGACGAGGTCGTCCTCGATGGTGAGTACGCGCGGCATGGGCCACTTTGACGATTGGGACGGGTGCATCGTCGCAACCCCCCGGAGGGACTGCAAATGAAAAATGTTTCATGCGGTTTTCGCCGGATCCTCGCCCCGCTTCTCCTATATTCGCCCCGAGCAGTGGCCCTGCCGCCCGGGGCCATGTGCCCCGTTCACGCCTGGAATACCGTCCCCCATGACCGATCCGCTCCCGTCCTCCCCGGCCCCCGGCCTGTTGTCCGGCCCTTGGCGCCTGCCGCTGCTGGGGCTGGCCGTGGCGTTGGGGCTGGCCGCCTGCAGCAAGGAAGCGCCCAAGGCAAAGGGACCGGCGCCGGAGGTGACGGTGCTGACCCTGCAGACGCAATCGTTGGCGCTGGCCCAGGAATTGCCCGGGCGCACGGTGGCCTCTCAGGAATCGGACGTACGCCCGCAGGTTTCCGGGGTATTGCAGGCGCGGTTGTTCGAGCAGGGCGAGATGGTGAAGGCCGGGCAGCCGCTGTTCCAGATCGAACCGGCGCTGTACCAGGCCTCGGTGAACGAAGCGCAGGCCAACCTGCGCACGGCCGAGGCCAGTGCGGTGGCGGCGGGGTTGCGTGCGAAGCGCATGCAGCAGCTCGGTGTCGGTCAACTGGCGGCGCAGCAGGACGTGGATGATGCGGTGGCCACCCACCACCAGGCCGAGGCGGCGGTGCAGGCGGCCCAGGCGGTGCGCGATACCGCACGCACCAATCTGGGTTTTGCGCGGGTGACCGCGCCGATCAGCGGGCGGATCGGCCGCGCGCTGTTCACCCCGGGCGCGCTGGTGACCAACGGCCAGGCCGAGCCGCTGGCGCGCATCCAGCAGGTGGACCCGATGAACGTGGATATCACCCAGTCCAGCAACGAGTATCTCGCGCTGCGCCGGGCGATCGCCGAGGGCGGCGTGGAAGCGACGACCGCGCCGGTGCAGCTCAAACTGTCCGACGGCACCGATTACGCCGTGACCGGCACGCTGGAATTCGCCGATATCGATGTGGACCAGGAAACCGGCAGCATCACCCTGCGCGCGCAGTTCCCGAATCCACAGGGGCAGCTGCTGCCCGGCATGTACGTGCGCGCCCGGGTCGGACAGGGCACGCGCCAGCAGGCCCTGCTGGTGCCGCAGGCCGCCGTGGACCGCAGCCCGAAGGGCGAGGCGCTGGCGTGGGTGGTGGGCGCGGACGGACGCGTGCATCAACGCACGTTCGCGACGGCGCGCGCGGTGGGAGACCAGTGGCTGGTGCTCGATGGCCTGCGTGCCGGTGAGCAGGTCGTGCTCAGTGGCCGCCAAGGGCTGAGCGAAGGCGCCACGGTCCGGATCAAGCCTGCCGGCGAAGCCGCACCGGCCACGGTGCCCGCCGCCGCGCCGGCCGGCGAAGGCTGAGCCGCCGATGCTGCCGCGCTTCTTCATCCACCGCCCGGTCTTCGCCTGGGTCCTGGCCATCTGCATCATGGCGCTGGGCACGATCGCGGTGACCCAGTTGCCGGTGGAGCAGTACCCGGACATCGCGCCACCGCAGGTCAACATCACCGCCAACTACACCGGTGCCTCGGCGCAGACAGTGGAGGACAGCGTCACCCAGGTGATCGAGCAGCAGATCAAGGGCATCGACCACCTGCTGTATTTCTCCTCCACCAGTTCATCTTCGGGCCAGGCGCGGATCACGGTCACCTTCGACCAGCGCGCCAACCCGGATATCGCCCAGGTGCAGGTGCAGAACAGCGTCAACCAGGCGATCAACCGGCTGCCGCAGGAAGTGCAGCAGCAGGGCGTCACCGTGGCCAAATCGCAGGGCGATTCGCTGATGGTGGTGTCGCTGTATGACACCCACCGGCGCATGGAGCGGGTGGACGTCTCCGATTTCCTGGTCAGCAACGTGCAGGATCCGATCAGCCGCATTCCCGGCGTGGGCGAGATCAACGTGTTCGGTTCGCCCTATGCGATGCGTATCTGGCTGGACCCGCACAAACTGCGCGCGTTCGATCTGATGCCCTCGGATGTGCGCACCGCGATCCAGGCGCAGAACACCCAGGTCACCGCCGGTGAGCTGGGCGCGTTGCCAACCGGCCCGGAGCAGGCGCTCAACGCCACCGTCACCGCGCAGTCGCGGCTGCAGACCGCCGAGCAGTTCCGCGCGATCATCCTGCGCACCCTGCCCAGCGGCGCGGCCGTGCACCTGAGCGATGTGGCGCGAGTGGAAATCGGCGCGGAAAACTACCAGACCAGCAGCTTCCTCAACGGCTATCCCGCCGCAGGTTTCTCAGTGACGCTGGCCTCCGGCGCCAATGCGCTGGAAACCGCCGATGCGGTGCGCGCCGAGATCGAGCGGCTGCGCCCGAGCTTCCCGCCCGGGCTGGAAGTGGCCTACCCGCGCGACAGCACGCCGTTCGTGCGGGTCTCCATCGAGGGTGTCATCCACACCCTGATCGAGGCGATCGTGCTGGTCGTGGTGGTGATGTTCCTGTTCCTGCAGAACCTGCGCGCGACGCTGATCCCGGCGATCACCGTGCCGGTGGTGTTGCTGGGCACGTTCGGCGTGCTGGCGCTGGCCGGCTTCACCATCAACACGCTCACCCTGTTCGCGATGGTGCTGGCGATCGGCTTGTTGGTGGATGATGCGATCGTGGTGGTGGAGAACGTCGAACGCATCATCCATGAGGAACACCTGCCGCCGCGCGAGGCGACCGAGAAATCGATGGGCGAGATCACCGGTGCGCTGGTCGGCATCACCGTGGTGCTCGGCGCGGTGTTCCTGCCGATGGCCTTGTTCGGCGGCTCCACCGGCATCATCTACCGGCAGTTCTCGATCACGATCGCCTCGGCGATGGCGCTGTCGGCACTGGTCGCGCTGACGCTCACCCCGGCGTTGTGCGCGACCCTGCTCAAGCCATCGAGCGCGCAGAAGCCACCGGGCCGTTTCTTCGCCTGGTTCAACCGCGGCGTGGAGCGCAGCCAGAACGGCTATCGCGGCAAGCTGGGCGGCATCGTGGCGCACCCGCGGCGCTGGATGGCCTTCTACGTGCTGCTGGTGGTGGGTGTGGTCGCCTTGTATGCACGGATGCCGACCGGCTTCCTGCCGGTGGAGGACCAAGGGCAGGTGACGTTCCAGTTCTCCACCCCGGAAGGCACGCCGATGGCGCGCACCGAGGCGCTCGGCGAGCAGATCAGCCGCTACTTCATGGAACACGAGAAGGACAGCCTGGACGTGGTGTTCGTGGTGGTCGGCCGCAACAACGCCGGCACCGGGCAGAATGCGGGGCAGGGGTTCATGGCGCTCAAGCCGTGGTCCGAACGCGATGCCAAGCACAGCGCCGGGGCGATCATCGCCCGCGCCAACGCGCACTTCCGCAACCTGCCCGATGCGAAGGTCAACGTGCTGGCGCCGCCGGCGGTGCGTGGGTTGGGACAGTCCAGCGGGTTCGAATTGTGGTTGCAGGACAACAGCGCTGCCGGGCGGCCGGCGCTGCAGGCCGCGCAGGCAAAGGTGGTGCAGGCCGCCAGTGATGACGATCGGCTCACCTCGGTGCGGTTGAATGGTCTTGGCGACAAGGCCGAGCTGCATCTGGACATCGACCAGGCCCAAGCCAGCGCGCTGGGCCTGGCCCAGGCCGACATCAATTCAACGCTGTCCTCGGCGTGGGGCGGCACCTACGTCAACGACTTCCTGGACCGCGGCCGGGTCAAGCGTGTGTACGTGCAGGGCGACCAGCCCTACCGCAGCGTGCCCGACGACATCGGCCAGTGGTACGTACGCGGCAGCAGCGGGCAGATGGCCTCGTTCGCCAGTTTCGCCAGCAGCCATTGGTCGCGCGGGCCGCAGTTGCAGCAGCGCTTCAACGGCCTGCCGGCGATGCAGATCCAAGGCAGTGCCGCCGAAGGGCGCAGCTCGGGCGAGGCGATGCAGACCATGCAGTCCCTGGTGGCCGATCAGCCCGGTTTTGAACTGCAGTGGAGCGGGCTGTCCTACCAGGAGCAGCTCTCCAGCAATCAGACGCTGTGGCTGTATGCGGCGTCCATTGCTTTCATCTTCCTGTGCCTGGCCGCGCTCTACGAGAGCTGGACGGTGCCGGTGGCGGTGATGCTGGTGATCCCGCTGGGCGTGATCGGCACGGTGATCGCCACCACCGCGGCGGGCTTCGTCAACGACATCTACTTCCAGGTGGGGCTGCTGACCACGATCGGTCTATCGGCCAAGAATGCGATCCTGATCGTGGAGTTCGCCGAGGCCGAGTACCGCGCGGGCAGCTCGGCGGTGGAGGCGGCACTGAAGGGCGCGCGCCTGCGCCTGCGGCCGATCGTGATGACCTCGCTGGCCTTCGTGGCTGGCGTGATTCCGCTGGCACTGGCGAGCGGCGCTGGTGCGGTGAGCCGGCGCGAGATCGGTGTCAGCGTGATCGGCGGCATGCTCTCCGGCACGCTGCTGGCGATCCTGCTGGTGCCGCTGTTCTTCGTGCTGGTGCGGCGCCTGGGCAAGGGCCGGCCCGATCCGGCGGCAAAACACTGAACGGCGTTGCCTCCCCGGACCCCCGATTTCATCTTTTTGACCCATTCCGTTCACGGTGTCCATGCCGGTGCGCCATTAGCGTAGATCGTCCCCACACCGCTTGGAGACACGCCATGAATCCCCTGCAGACGGTCGCCCGGACCATGCGAAACGGGTTGGAAGAAGTGGCGGCCCTGCTGGTCGGCCAGCGCGCCGAGTCACTGCGCCAGGACGATACCGCCGCGCCCGGGGTGGGCATCCCGATGCCGCGCCGGCTGCCGCTCAAGCGCCCGCTGTTGCATGGGCGCAAAGGCATGGCCCCGTGGCAGAAGATCGGCCCGGGCCGCCGCTAAGGACGCTTGGCATCGGAAGGGTGGTTGACCCCGTCGTTGACCGGCACCTGCCCGATATCAAACGGATTGACCCCGTCCAGACACCCGACGTTGTAGCCGTATTCGTCCGGTGAAGAGCGGCGCTGATGATGTGTATAGATGCCGCACATGCTGCAGAAGTGGTGGCGGGCCACATGCGTGTTGAACTGATACAGCCGCAGTGCGTCGTGGCCCTGCACGATCTCCAGATCGGCCAGCTTCACCGAGGCCACGATCGCGCCGCGTCGCCGGCACATCGAACAGTCGCAGCGGCGGGGTGAGACCACGCCGTCCGGCAGATGCAGGCGCAGGACGACGGCCCCGCAATGGCAGCGCAGCAGATGGTGGCGCTGGATGGGCACCCCGCCCACGGTGGTCAGACCCTGCATGCTGGGCGCTTCCTTGATGGCCGTTGATAGCGCAAGTATGCGACCGGCCGGGGGGGGCGGAGCCAGCCGGTGCGGGGCCCCGGGGTGAACGGCGGCCCGAAGCTGAACAGGCTCGACATGCGGCGCACACAGGGGTTATGGCTAACTAGCGCCCCGGACAGACGACGGATCGATGCGTGAAGAAGGCAGGACGATGGGGACTGGCGCTGCTGATGCTGCTGGCGGCGCTGTGGATCACCGGTTTGCTGGCCTACCAGCTGCCGGGTCCCGGCTGGGTGCGGTATCTGCTGGTCGGGCTGTGGGTCGTGTTCGCCGTCACCGGGGCGATCGGGGTGGCGCGTGCGCGCGCCGGGCGCTGGCCGGGCGTGCTGTACGGCGTGGCGCTGGTGGTCTCGGGCATCTGGTGGCTGCTGCTCACCCCGCGGCAGGATCGCATCTGGGCCGATGATGTCGCCCAGCGGCTGAAGGTGGTCGAGGTGGATGGCCCGCGTGTGGTGCTCGACAACGTACGTGATTTCACTTGGCGCAGCGAGACCGACTACGACGCGCGCTGGGTGCGCCGCGAGTACAACCTGGACCAGCTGCGCTCGGCCGACCTGATCCTGTCCTACTGGATGGGCCCCATGATCGCGCACACGCTGATCTCGTTCGGCTTCGACGACGGTCGCTACCTGGTGTTCTCGCTGGAGATCCGCAAGGAGCGCGGCGAGTCGTTCTCCGCGCTGGGCGGGTTCTTCCGCAAGTTCGAGATGACCCTGGTCGCCTCGGAGGAAACCGACATCGTGCGCACGCGCACCAATGCGCGGGGCGAAGATGTCTATCTGTACCGCCTGCACGGCATGACCCAGGAGCAGCTCAAGGCGCTGTTCGTGTCCTACCTCGGCGAGGCCCGCAGGCTCGATGCCGCGCCGGCGTTCTACAACACGCTGACCAGCAACTGCACGACCATTGTGTACGAACTGGCCAAGCAGATCGCACCGGGCCTGCCGATGGACTACCGGCTGCTGGCCTCGGGCTATTTCGCCGAATACGCGCGCGATCTGGGGGTGCTCACGCCGGGGGTACCGTTCGAGACGCTGAAGGCACGCGGGCGGATTACCGACCGTGCGCGGGCGAGCGATGCAAACGATGATTTTTCACAGGTGATCCGCCGGGATGTTCCGGGGACAGGGCAGGGAAGCGTTCCATGAGATCCATTGTGAAACTGCTCGCGCACCGCGCGTTGCCGATGACGGCCGTGGTGCTCTCGCTGCTGCTCTCCAGCGGCTGTGCGATGGTCACCATGAAGCAGGTGGCCCCGACCGAGTACCTGGCCAACAAGCGTGGCGACGTGCTCACCTCGGGCAAGCTCAGCGCCGCCTCGCAGGAAACGCTGAGCGTGATCGGCATGGACGTGGCGCAGTGCGAAAAGGATGTGACTGCCTGCCAGAAGACCCTCGCCGACACCGATGTCCTGCCCGAAGAGCAGCGCTTGTCGGCGCAGTCCGAGCTCTGGGTGAAGACCGCGCTCGCGCTGACCCCCAAGCCCAAGGACCGCGAGAAAACGCCGATGTCCGATGCCGCGCTGGATGCGTGGCTGGAAGCGGCGCGCTATGCCTATGCGTACCTGTTCTTCAGCGGGCGCACGCCTTCGGACCGCGCCTTCGAGGATCGCCAGACGCAGGTGCGCGATTACTACAACTACGCCGCCGAACAGACCGCCTCGGTGGTGTTCAAGCGCAGCCGCGAGAGTGCGCTGGAAGGCGAGGATTACAACGCCGCCGTGGCGGGGGAGCGCTGGACGCTGACCTCCGATTTCGATGAGCTGCGCATGCAGAGCATCCCGACCCGCATGGTGTCCGCCTCGGCGGTGAGTTTTGCCGGGCTGCGCAGCACCTATCGCCGCGACGGCTTCGGCGCCGAGCTGGTGGTGATCATGGACCCCCCCAAGCTGGTTGCACCGGCCGACGGCGGGAAGGCGGAGATTCCGCAGTACAGCGAGATGTCGGCGATCAACGCCACCGCCCTGCTGCGCTTCAAGGGCGACAATCTGCAGCAGGTGCTCGATACCACCCAGGTGCTGTTTGATGTGTACTCGCCCGAGTCCACCGAGAGCGTGGACCTGCACGGTGAGAAGGTACCGCTGGCGGGCAACTTCACCGCGGCCTACGGCTTGTGGCTGGCCCAGTCCGGCTTTGCCACGCAGTCGCTGCGCACGCTGTTCGGCATGAGCGAAGGCATCGGCGCGCCGCACATGTACCTGATGCAGCCGTGGGACCCCAACCGCCGCATCATCTTCATGCTGCACGGCCTGGGCAGCAGCCCGGAAGCCTGGGTCAACGTGGCCAACGAGATCATGGGCGATCCCGAGCTGCGCCGGCACTTCCAGGTCTGGCAGGTGTACTACCCGACCAACGCCCCGATCGCGCTGAACCGCTACGAGATCAACCAGGCCTTCAACAACACGCTCAAGCACTTCGACCCGACCGGCAGCACGCCGGCCGCCAAGGACATGGTGTTCATCGGCCACAGCATGGGCGGCGTGCTTGCACGCCTGCTGGTGACCTCCTCCGGCGATGTGCTGTGGAACGATCTGCTCGCCAACTACGATCTCAAGGGCGAGCGCCTGAAGCGCGTCGAAGCCAAGCTCGGCCCGCTGCTGCACTTCACCGCCGAGCCGAACGTGGAGCGGGTGATTTTCATCGCCGCGCCGCACAAGGGCACGGACATCGCGGGCAACCGGCTGGGGCGCCTGATCGGCCGGCTGGTGCGGTTGCCGATCACCATCCTGGGCAAGTTCGAGGATGTGTTCCTGACCCTGCAGGAATCCGAATCGGCCAACACCACCACGAAGCTGCAGGTGCCCAACAGCATCGACAACCTCAAGGCCAGCGATCCCTTCGTGAAGGCGGCTGGCGCACTGCCGATCACCCCGGGCCTGAAGTACCACTCGATCATCGCCCAGCGTAAACCGGACGTGCCGCTGCTGCAGTCCGACGATGGCCTGGTGCCGTACTGGAGCGCGCATCTGGAGGGGGCGGTATCGGAGAAGGTGATCCTCTCCGGGCACAGCGTGCAGGAGACCCCGCAGGCCGTGCTGGAGATCCGCCGCATCCTGCGTGAGGATCTGAAAGAGGTCGGCGACACGCATCCGTGAGGAGGCGCACGCCATGCCACCTCGCTCAGATCCGCCGCGCCACCGCCACGCTGAGCATCGCCAGCACCAGCATGATCGCGAAGGTCAGCAGGTAGCCCAGTGCTTCCCGGCCCTCCAGGAACAGCGCGAACAGCGAACCGGAGACGGCCAGCGTAGTCGCCACGCCCAAGGCCTCGCTGAGCTGCAGGGCGGAGGTGTTGGCGCCCTGGTGTGCCGGCGCTGACAGCGACAACGTGAGCACCGAGAGGCTGGGATAGATCAGCCCCATGCCCAGCCCGGTCAGCACCCAACCGACCATCGCCGACCATAGCGGCATGCCGGGCTGGATCGCCAGCGACGTGGCCAGGATGCCCACGCACATCAACAGCGCGCCGGACTGCAGCAACTGCCGGCGTGACCAGCCCCGCTGCTGGTGGCCCTGCAGCCACGAGCCGGCAAACCAACCCAACGCGCCCAGGCTCAATGCCACGCCCGCCAACAGCGGGGTCAGGCCGCGTTCTCGCTGCAGCAGCAAGGGCAGGAACGCTTCGCAACCGAAGAACGCAGAGGCCGCGATCCCACGCAGCGCGATCACGCTGGGCAGGCCGCGGCGCAGGGTCAACGTGCCGGCAGGCAGGAGCTTCCAACTGCACAGTGCCAGCACGGCCAGGGCCGGCACCAGCAGCGCGGGCGCGAGCCATCCCTGCTGCTGGCCGCCGACATACAGCGCGAGCGCGCCGAGGGAGGCACCCACGGCCCAGGGCACCACGTTGCGGCCGGTGCTGCCCGCGGCCACTACGCCGACCTGGCGCAGGGCCGGGCGCAGCAGCAACGCCGCCGGAATGGCCAGCAGCGGCACGATCAGGAACACCCAGCGCCAGCCCAGGTGCTGCACGATCAGGCCGCTGATGCTGGGGCCGATCAGCGAAGGCACCACCCAACCGGCGGAGAATGCGGCGAACACGCGCGGCCGCATCGGCTCGGGGAACGAGCGCCCGACCAGCACATACAGCGCCACGGAAATCGCGCCGGCCCCCAGCCCCTGCATCAGGCGCCCAAGCACCAGCACCGGCATGTGCTGGGCGAAGCCGGCGACCAGCAGGCCGGCGATGAAGCACGCCAGGCCCAGCCACAGCGGGCGCGCCGGGCCCTGCTGGTCGCTCCAGCGCCCGGACAGCGTCATCCCGATCACGCTGGTGGCCAGGGTGCCGCCGAACGCCAGCGCGTACAGCCGCAGCCCGTCCAGGTCATGGGCCACCGTGGGCATCGCTGCGGCCACGGCCAACGCCTCGAAGCCATGCAGCGAGACCAGCGCGACCATGCCGATCGTGGTCGCCCGGTACGCCGGCGACAGGATCGAGGGGATCGGCGTGTCCTCCACCGGAGCGGTGGCGGGCGGAGAGGAAACTTCAGCGGACATGCGGGTTCCAGACATCGGGAGGAGGGCCGGGCTTGCAGTGCACCCCCAGCGGCGCGCAGGATGCCACCTGAACCATGGTTGAGGTCAAGCAGTGATCGCGCAGGAACTGAGTGTAGGCGAGGTCGCCAAACGGAGCGGGGTGGCCGTATCGGCGTTGCATTTCTATGAGCGCAAGGGTTTGATCCGCAGCCTGCGCACCGCCGGCAACCAGCGTCGCTTCGCCCGCGATGTGCTGCGCCGGCTGGCGGTGATCCGGGTGGCGCAGCGGGTCGGCATGCCGCTGGAGGCGGTCGCGACCGCATTTGCGGCGCTGCCGGAGAACAAGACGCCGACCAAGGCCGAGTGGGCGAAGATGTCGGCGTTGTGGCGCAGCGAGCTGGACCAGCGCATCGAGCAGTTGCTGCTGCTGCGTGACCAGCTCACCGACTGCATCGGCTGCGGGTGCCTGTCATTGAAGCGCTGCCGTCTGACCAACCCCGGCGACGCGCTCGGCGATCAGGGCGATGGCCCGCGCCGCTGGGAGTAGTGCCGGCCGCTGGCCGGCGTCGGCCTCACCAGACAGTGAATACCTGCCCGCTCTGGATCCCTTCCACGCTGCGCTGGTAGGCCAGCGATGCGCGCTGCGCGGTCACCGGTTCAAAGCCCGGGAAGTACGCGCCGTAGTCATCCATCGATTCTGCCAGCACATTCGGGCTCACGGCATTGATGCGCAGCCCCCGCGGCAGCAGCTCGCAGGCGGCGGCGCGCACGAAACCTTCCAGCGCGGCATTGGCCGCCGTGGCGTTAGCGCCATCGCGGATCGGCTGGGCGCTGATGATGCCGCTGGTCAGGGTGATCGAGCCGCCGGTGTTCAGGTGATGCTGGGCGGCCAGGCTCAGCCGCACCTGGCCGAGCAGCTTGTCCTGCAGGCCGAGATTGAAGTCGGCAGGCCGCATCTGGGCCAGCGGACCGAAGTGGACCCGGCCGGTGGTCGCGATCACGGCATCGACCTTGCCCACTTTCGCGAACAGCGCCTGCACGCTGGCATCGTCGGTCAGATCGACCTGCACATCGCCGCCGTGGCGGCCGGCGCGGATCAGTTCATGGTGGACGCCAAACGTGCTGGCGACTGCCTGGCCCAAGGTGCCGCTGGCACCGACAAGCAGGATCTTCATGTGCATGTCTCCCGTAAACGTAGGGGGTAGCGCCACGCCATGCGTGGCTGCGCTTGGTCGTCAATCATTCGCCGCCGACAATGCCTGCCCGCGCGTCGTCGCCGCGTCGATCGCGCGCGCGACCATGGCTTCAAAGCCGTCGGCCTGGAAACGCTCGATCGCGGCCTGGGTGGTGCCATTCGGCGAGGTCACGCGGCGACGCAGTTCGGCCGGGGCTTCGCCGGATTCATCGAGCATGCGCGAGGCACCGAGCAGCGTCTGCACCACCAGCGTGCGGGCCGCGTCGGCGGGCAGGCCCTGGGCGATACCGGCCGCTTCCATCGCTTCGGCCAGCAGGAACACGTAGGCCGGGCCACTGCCGGAGACGGCGGTGACGGCGTCCATGCGCGCTTCGTCATCGATCCACACGGTGCGGCCGGCGCTGGCCAGCACGGTGTCGGCCTGCGCGCGCTGCGCGGCGCTGACCGTGGCGGTGGCGAACAGTCCGGTGACACCGGCGCCGAGCAGGGCGGGCGTGTTGGGCATCGCGCGGACCACCGCCATGCCACCGCCCAGCCAACGGTCCAGCTGGCCGCTGGTGATGCCCGCGGCGATGGAGACCACCAGCGGTTGCTTGCCTTGGGCGATACCGGTCAGCGAGGCGCAGACATCGCGCAGCACCTGCGGCTTCACCGCCAACACCCAGACCGTGCCCTGCGCGGCGGCCTCGCTCGCGCTGGCGTAGGTCTTGATGCCGAATTCGGCGGTCAGCTGCTCACGCAGTTCGGTCACCGGCTCGGCGACATGCAGGCTGGCCGGGGCCACGCCCTGGCGGACCAGGCCGGCGATCAGGCTGCGGGCCATGTTGCCGCCGCCGATGAAGGTGATGGGGGACGTGCTCATGAACTCTCCTTGGAACGGGCGGGGCGCTCAGGCCGGTCGCGGGCGGGCGCCGAACAGCGCGGTGCCGATGCGGACCAGGGTGGCGCCGTGGGCGATGGCCTCAGGGTAATCGCTGCTCATGCCCATCGACAGCGTATCCACGTGCGGATGCGCTGCGGCCAGTGTGGCGAACAGCGCGGCCATGCGGGTGAAGGCGGCCTGGCGACGCTCGGCGTCCGGCCAGGGCGCGGGGATCGCCATCAGCCCGCGCAGGCGCAGCTGCGGCGCCGCGGCGATGGCGGCGGCGAGGGTATCGATGTCTTCCGGCGCGCAGCCGTGCTTGCTGTCCTCGTCATCGATGTTGACCTGGATCAGCACGTTCAGCGGCGGCCGGCCGGGTAGGCGGTGCGTGGCCAGCGCGGTGACCAGCTTGGGCCGGTCCACGCTCTGCACCCAGTCGAAATGGCGGGCAGCCAGCTCGGCCTTGTTGGACTGCAGGTGCCCGATCAGGTGCCATTCCAGGCCCAGCGCCGCCAAGGCCTCGATCTTGGCCAGCGCCTCCTGCACGTAGTTCTCCCCGAAGGCGCGCTGGCCCTGCGCGGCCAGGGCCTGCACGGCCTCGGCCGGCTGCGTCTTGGAGACCGCCAGCAGGACCGGATCTGGCCGCCCGGCGGCCACCGCCGCGTTGTGCAGGTTCGTCAGGATGGCAGGCAGGGTCTGGATGGTCACGGCGGGTCCGGTGGATCAGGGGCTGGAGCGTATTGTGCACATCTCGCTCTATACTGCCGCCCGGGGAAAGAACCTTCCAGTCGCAGCAGTCATGGGGAGTAGCAGCGCATGGATATCGCCGAACTATTGGCGTTTTCTGTAAAGAACAAAGCGTCGGATCTTCATCTGTCGGCCGGCCTGCCGCCGATGATCCGCGTTGACGGCGATGTCCGTCGCATCAATATTCCGGCCCTGGACCACAAGCAGGTCCACGCGCTGGTGTACGACATCATGTCGGACAAGCAGCGCCGCGATTACGAAGAATTCCTCGAGGTCGATTTCTCGTTCGAGATTCCCTCGCTGGCGCGCTTCCGAGTCAATGCCTTCAACCAGAACCGCGGCGCGGGTGCGGTGTTCCGTACCATTCCCTCCGAGGTGCTCACGCTGGAAGACCTGGCCTGCCCGCCGATCTTCCGTGAGCTGATCGATCAGCCGCAGGGCCTGATCCTGGTCACCGGCCCGACCGGTTCGGGCAAGTCGACCACGCTGGCGGCGATGATCGACCACATCAACAAGAACGAATACGGCCACATCCTCACCGTCGAGGATCCGATCGAATTCGTGCACACCTCGCAGAAGTGCCTGATCAACCAGCGCGAAGTGCATCGCGACACGCACGGCTTCAACGAAGCGCTGCGTTCGGCCCTGCGCGAAGACCCGGACATCATCCTGGTCGGCGAACTGCGCGATCTGGAAACCATCCGGCTGGCATTGACCGCCGCCGAAACCGGCCATCTGGTGTTCGGCACGCTGCACACCAGCTCGGCCGCCAAGACCATCGACCGCATCATCGACGTGTTCCCCGCCGGCGAAAAGCCGATGGTGCGCTCGATGCTGTCCGAGTCGCTGCGCGCGGTGATCTCGCAGGCGCTGCTGAAAAAGGTGGGGGGTGGGCGTACGGCCGCCTGGGAAATCATGGTGGGCACCCCGGCCATCCGCAACCTGATCCGCGAGGACAAGGTCGCGCAGATGTACTCGGCGATCCAGACCGGCCAGCAGATGGGCATGATGACCCTGGACCAGCACCTGCAGGATCTGGTCAAGCGCAGCCTGATCACCCGCAACCAGGCGCGCGAGTACGCCAAGGACAAGCGGATTTTCGAATAGTGGTAGTGCCGGCCGCTGGCCGGCTCCTGAAAACCTTCGGAGTACACCGCGATGAGCACCACCACCATCGACTTCACCTCGTTCCTCAAGCTGATGGCGCACCAGAAGGCGTCGGACCTGTTCATCACCGCGGGCATGCCCCCGGCGATCAAGGTCAACGGCAAAATCTCGCCGATCACCCAGATACCGTTGACGCCGCAGCAGAGCCGCGACCTGGTGTTGAACGTGATGACGCCGGCGCAACGCGAAGAGTTTGAAAAGACCCACGAATGCAATTTCGCCATCGGCCTGTCCGGTGTCGGCCGCTTCCGCGTGAGCTGCTTCTACCAGCGCAACCAGGTCGGCATGGTGCTGCGCCGGATCGAGACGCGCATTCCCACCGTGGAAGAGCTCAGCCTGCCGCCGATCATCAAGACGCTGGCGATGACCAAGCGCGGCATCATCCTGTTCGTCGGCGCGACCGGTACCGGTAAATCGACCTCGCTGGCGGCGATGATCGGCTACCGCAACCACAACTCGACCGGGCACATCATCACCATCGAAGACCCGATCGAATTCGTTCACAAGCACGAGGGCTGCATCATCACCCAGCGCGAAGTGGGCATCGATACCGACAGCTGGGAAGCGGCGCTGAAGAACACCCTGCGCCAGGCGCCGGACGTGATCATGATCGGCGAGGTGCGCACCCGCGAGGGCATGGACCACGCCATCGCCTTCGCTGAAACCGGCCACCTGGTGCTGTGCACGCTGCATGCCAACAACGCCAACCAGGCGATGGATCGCATCATCAACTTCTTCCCGGAGGACCGCCGCAACCAGTTGCTGATGGATCTCTCGCTGAACCTCAAGGGCGTGGTCGCCCAGCAGCTGATTCCCTCGCCGGATGGCAAATCGCGCAAGGTCGCGATGGAGATCATGCTCGGCACGCCGCTGGTGCAGGATTACATCCGCGACGGCGAGATCCACAAGCTCAAGGAAGTCATGAAGGACTCGGTGCAGCTTGGCATGCGGACCTTCGATCAGAGCCTGTTCGAGCTGTACCAGGCCGGCGAAATCAGTTACGAAGACGCACTGCGCTACGCCGATTCGCAGAACGAAGTGCGCCTGCGCATCAAGCTCTCGCAGGGTGGCGATGCACGCACGCTGTCGCAGGGCCTGGACGGGGTGGAGATTTCGGAAGTCCGCTGACACAGGGGGCTTCAACAGGCGGCGCGACGCTGCGATAGTCGCGCCGTCCCGGGCAACCGGGCTGCAGGGGGCGCCGGCACCTCGCCGGTATCAACGCATCAGGTGATGGGCATATGGACATGCACGATCCGTATCGCGCGCCGGCGACCGCGCCGACGGCTTCTCCCGTACTGCCGGCGGCGACCTTTGCCGCCACCGATGTCGCACCGTATTACTCGCCACCCACTCTGAAGATCGCGGCGTTGTCGCTGACCACGCTGGGCATCTATCCGGTGTACTGGTTCTGGCGCAACTGGCGGGCGATCAAACGTGAAACCGGCGGCGATCAGTGGCCGTGGGCGCGTGCGTTGTTCTCGCCGCTCTGGTCGTTCCTGTGTTTCAGCGATCTGCGCAACGCCGCCAGCAATCATCGTCGCCCGCTGGCGTTCGCACCGGGGCTGCTCGGTGTCGCCTACTTTCTGCTCAATTTCTCCAGCCGCTTTCCCAACGCCCTGTGGCTGTTCGCATTGTTCAGCTTCGTTCCGCTGCTGCCGGTCAACAGCCTGCTGCGCCGCTACCACCACGACGAGGGCATGGACATGCGGGCGTATGACCGCTTCGGTGTGTGGCACATCCTGGTGGTGATCTTCGGCGGGCTCTTCCTGCTGATCGCATTGGTCGGCACCTTCGTGCAGGGCGCCACACGGTAGGCCCCGGCGTATCGGTGAGCATTGATGAGCCACGCTCATCACCGACAGCACTGCGCGGCATCCAATCTTCGCCGCCGACAGGGCTATCGTGGCTGTCCCCCATGATGCCGGTCCCACCGGCAGGAGTACCCCCATGCAGACACGTGAACTGGGCCGCAGCGGCCTGCGGGTTTCGGCCCTCGGCCTGGGCTGCATGGGGTTGAGCTACGGCTATGGGCCGGCCACCGACGGGACCGAGGCGATCGCGCTGCTGCGCGCCGCCGTCGAGCAGGGCGTGACCTTCTTCGATACGGCCGAAGCCTACGGACCCTTCTTGAACGAGGAACTGCTCGGCGAGGCGCTGGCCCCGTTCCGCGACCAACTGGTGATCGCCACCAAGTTCGGCTTCAAGGATGGCCATGCCGACGCCGGCCTGGACAGTCGCCCCGCGCGTATCCGCGCGGTGGCCGAGGCCAGCCTGGTGCGCCTGAAGACCGACCGCATCGACTTGTTCTACCAGCACCGGGTGGACCCGAACGTGCCGATCGAGGACGTGGCCGGCACGGTCAAGGACCTCATCGCCGAAGGCAAGGTGAAGCACTTCGGGCTGTCCGAGGCCGGTGCCGATACCATCCGCCGCGCGCACGCGGTGCAGCCGGTGGCCGCCCTGCAGAGCGAGTACTCGCTGTGGTGGCGCGAACCGGAGCAGAGTGTGCTGCCGGTACTGGAGGAACTGGCCATTGGCTTTGTGCCGTTCAGTCCGCTCGGCAAGGGCTTCCTGACCGGCGCGATCAACGCCGACACCGCGTTCGCCGCCGACGACTTCCGCAACAGCGTGCCGCGGTTTGCAGCTGAAGCGCGCCAGGCCAATCAGGCGTTGGTGGATCGCATCACCGCAATCGCCGCCGACAAGGGCGCGACGCCGGCCCAGATCGCCTTGGCCTGGTTGCTGGCGCGCAAGCCGTGGATCGTGCCGATTCCCGGCACGACCAAGCTGCACCGCCTGAAGGAAAACCTGGGCGCGGCGGCCGTGGTGTTGAGCGATGCGGAGCTGCAGCAGATCGGTGCGGCGCTGGACAGCGTCGCCATCGTCGGCGATCGCTACAGCGCCGAGCGGCAGAAGCTGGTCGCGCGCTGAGCGGGGCGGTGGTAGCGCACGACCCACGGTCGTGCGC
>NZ_JASCOO010000159.1:0-5661 GCF_029959485.1 Stenotrophomonas sp. PS02301 | reverse complement strand
CGGTCCGCTTGCGGACCGTGGGAGCGACAGCGCGAATGCGATGGGGCGACCCCTCACTTCACCTTGCGTTCTTCCACCAGCGAGGCCACGACCGACGGATCGGCCAAGGTCGAGGTATCGCCAAGCTGGTCCGGTGCGTTCTCGGCGATCTTGCGCAGGATGCGGCGCATGATCTTGCCCGAGCGCGTCTTGGGCAGGCCGGGCGCCCACTGCAGATGGTCGGGCGCGGCGATCGGACCGATCTCCTTGCGCACCCAGGCCACCAGCTCCTTGTGCAGTTCATCGCTCGGCGTCTCGTCGGCAATCAGCGTCACGTAGGCATAGATGCCCTGGCCCTTGATGTCGTGAGGGAAGCCGACCACGGCCGCTTCGGCCACCTTGGGGTGCGAGACCAGCGCGCTTTCCACCTCGGCGGTACCGATGCGGTGCCCGGAGACGTTGATCACATCGTCCACGCGGCCGGTGATCCAGTAGTAGCCATCCTCGTCACGACGGCAACCATCACCGGTGAAATAGCTGCCCGGGTAGGTGCGGAAATAGGTGTCGATGAAACGCTGATGGTCGCCGTACACGGTGCGCATCTGGCCCGGCCACGAATCGCGGATGATCAGGTTTCCTTCGGTCGCGCCTTCCTGGATCTCGCCATCGGCATTGACCAGCGCCGGCTGCACGCCGAAGAAGGGCAGGGTGGCCGAGCCCGGCTTGAGATCGACCGCGCCGGCCAGCGGCGAGATAAGGATGCCGCCGGTTTCGGTCTGCCACCAGGTATCCACGATCGGGCAGCGGCTGTCGCCGACCACTTCGTAGTACCAGCGCCAGGCTTCCGGATTGATCGGCTCACCGACGCTGCCAAGCAGGCGCAGCGAGCTGCGCGAGGTGCGCTTGACCGGTGCATCGCCTTCGCGCATCAACGCGCGGATGGCGGTGGGGGCGGTATAGAAGATGGTGACCTGGTGCTTGTCGATCACCTCCCAGAAGCGCGAGGTGTTCGGGAAGTTCGGCACGCCTTCGAACATCACCGAGGTCGCGCCATTGGCCAGCGGCCCGTACACGATGTAGCTGTGGCCGGTGACCCAGCCGACATCGGCGGTGCACCAGTAGATGTCGTCCTCGCGCAGGTCGAACACCGCTTCGTGGGTGTAGGCCGCATACAGCAGATAGCCGCCGGTGGTGTGCAGCACACCCTTGGGCTTGCCGGTGGAACCGGAGGTATACAGGATGAACAGCGGATCCTCGGCATTCATGCGCTCGGGCTCGCACTGCGTCGGCTGCGGGTCCACCACATCGTGGAACCAGCGGTCGCGCGGGGCCTGCATGTCCACCGCGCCGCCGGTGTGGCGGACCACCAGCACCGTTTCCACGGTGGTGGTGCCCGGCAGCTTCAGCGCCGCATCGACGTTGGCCTTGAGCGGAATCTTCTTGCCCCCGCGCAGCCCTTCATCGGCGGTGATGATCAGCTTGCTGCCGCAGTCGATCACGCGGTCGGCGATCGAGTTCGGGGCGAAACCGCCGAACACCACCGAGTGGATCGCACCGATACGCGCGCAGGCCAGCATGGCCACGGCGGCGTCGACGATCATCGGCAGGTAGATGGTGACCCGGTCGCCCTTCTTGACGCCGAGGTTGCGCAGCGCATTGCCGAGGCGGCAGGTGCGCTCATACAGCTCGCGGTAGGTGACGCCCTGGGCCGGCGCATCGGGGCTGTCCGGTTCGAACAGCAGGGCGATCTTGTCGCCGCGTTTGTCGAGCTGGCGGTCCAGGCAGTTGACGCTGGCATTGAGCTCACCGTCTTCGAACCACTTGATGCGGAAGTCGTCGAGCTGGTAGCTGACATTCTTGATGCGGGTCGGTTTCTTGAACCAGTCCAGGCGCTCGGCGGCCTTGCCCCAGAAGGCATCCGGATGCTCCACCGATTCACGGTAGAGCTGCTGGTACGTGTTCTTGTCGATCCGCGATGCCGCGGCGAACGCGGCGTCGACGGGGTAAAGATCAGCCATGGCACCCTCACTTGCACGTTGACTTGGGTTGTGCGGTCGCAGCATAAGCGGCGACCTCTCCCCCTCAGTTTGCCGCATCCACCTGCCTGCGCGGTGTCGAGGTGGTTAGACCATGGTCGAACGCCGACCCGCCCGATATGACATGGCAGCCAACCCCGGTAGCTCACGACCGTTGGTCGTGAGGCAAGGCGTACCGACCAACGGTCGGTACCTGCGCGGTGCCTGCAGCACCTGCCGGTCGCCTGCCGGCGCCCGGGTCGTACTCGCCGCGTGGGGCGAGTACGACTAATGGCCAATAGCTTCGGTGCGTCAACGCGCCGCACCCTCGGCTCGACCGTGCCCCATGCGCGGCATCACCTTGCCACCCGGGAGAGAGGGCAACATGAGCCACCGTTTGCTGAGGACGACACGCCGGCCGTTGGCCGCCGCCATGTTCGTCGCACTGATCGCGCCAGGCATGGCGTTCGCCGAAACCGCAAAAGAAAGAGCGCTGGAAGCCCGCGTCGTCGAGCTGGAGCGCCAGGTCCAGCTGCTGCTGAACAACCAGCAGCAACAGCAGGTCCAGATCAGCCAGGCCCAGACCGATGTCACCGCGGTGCGCACCGTGCAGGCGCAGCAACCGGTGGCGGCCACGGTGCCGGCCGGCAAGCAGCCGATCCAGGTCACCACCATCACCCCGGGCGCCGCGCCGGGTACCACGGTCAAGATCGGCGGCTTCATCAAGGCCGATTTCCTCGCCACCCAGACCGGCGACGGTCAGCTGGCCGACGATGCCACCGGCCGCGCGCTGTATCTGCCGGGCCAGACCCCGGTGGCCGGTGCCGGCGGCAGCGGCAAGCGCTCGGACGTGGATTACAACGCCCACGCCAAGTTCTCGCGCTTCAATCTTGGCATCGACAATGTCAGCGAGGCCGGCAACAAGTCCGGTGCGTTCTTCGAGATGGACTTCTTCGGCAACTCGTTGGGCAACCAGACCGCGACCAATACCTACGGTGCGACCCTGCGTCACGCCTACATGTACTGGAACAACTGGATGGCCGGCCAGACCTGGTCGAACTTCATGGACGCCGCGTCGTTGCCGGAAGCGGCGGACTTCGTCGGCCCGACCGATGGCGTGATCTTCGTGCGCCAGGCACAGATCCGCTACACCCAGGGCGGCTTCAGCGTCGCGCTGGAAAACCCGGAAACCACGCTGCTCACCGGCACCCGCAACCCGGTCACCGGCGCGTGGACCAATGTAGCCAGCAACTCCGACCGCGGCGCGCTGCCGGATCTGACCCTGCGTTATGGCTGGAAGGGTGACTGGGGCACCTTCGGTGTCGGCGGCGTGGTCCGTCAGCTGAAGGTCGACAACCAGACCACCGGTGCCGATGCGGACAAGATCGCCGGCGGCCTCACCCTGGGCGGCAAATGGGTGATGGGCCCGACCGATACGCTGCATTACCAGGTCACCGGTGGCGAAGGCATCGCACGTTACATCGGCCTGGGTGTCACCGCCGATACCGCGTATGACATCGCCCGCGACGAACTCAACCCGACCGGCGTGCTGGCCGGCTATGTGGGCTGGCGCCACGCCTTCACCCCGAAGTTGCGCACCAACCTGATCTACGCGCGCAGCGATTACGACAACGACGGCAGCCTCGGCCCGCTGGTCACCAAGAGCGTGCAGAGCATCCGCGGCAACGTGTTCTACACGCCGATGCCCAAGGTCGATGTCGGCGCCGAGCTGATGTATGGGGTGCGCGAGATCGAGGATGGCCGCAAGGGCGATATCAGCCGCCTGCAGTTCACGACGAAATACAGCTTCTAAAACAAAAAACGCGTGCCGGCGTACAGCCGGCACACCACAACGATTGCTTCGGAGGGGAAGCGTCTTATGTCCACCACACCCGCACCAACGAAAGCCCAACTTACCCAGGGACACAAGAAGGTCATCTTCGCGTCCAGCCTGGGTACCGTCTTCGAGTGGTACGACTTCTTCCTGTACGGCTCGCTCGCCGCGATCATCGCCAAGCAGTTCTTCAGCGGCGTCAATGAAACCACGGGCATGATTTTCGCCCTGCTGGCGTTCGCGGCCGGCTTCTTCGTGCGCCCGTTCGGTGCGGCCTTCTTCGGCAGCCTCGGCGACCGCATCGGCCGCAAGTACACCTTCCTGGTCACGATCCTGATCATGGGCATCTCGACCTTCCTGGTCGGCGTGCTGCCCAACTACGCCTCGATCGGTTTCGCCGCCCCGGTGATCCTGATCATTCTGCGTCTGGCCCAGGGCCTGGCGATGGGTGGCGAATACGGTGGTGCCGCGACCTATGTCGCCGAGCACGCGCCGGCCGACAAGCGTGGCCTGTACACCAGCTTCATCCAGTGCACCGCGACGCTCGGCCTGTTCATGTCGCTGCTGATCATCCTGGCCTGCCGCTACTTCCTGGGCAATGAAGCGTTCGAAGCCTGGGGCTGGCGTATTCCGTTCCTGGTCTCGATCGTGCTGCTGGGCATCTCGGTGTGGATCCGCCTGCAGCTGAGCGAATCCCCGCTGTTCCAGCAGATGAAGGCCGAAGGCAAGGGCTCCAAGACCCCGTTCCGCGACAGCCTCAAGGACGGCAACCTCAAGCTGATGCTGCTGGTCCTGCTCGGTGCCGCAGCCGGCCAGGCCGTGGTGTGGTACGGCGGCCAGTTCTACGCGCTGTTCTTCCTGAGCAGCATGCTCAAGGTCGACCCCACCACCTCCTACCTGCTGATCGCCGCAGCGCTGGCGCTGGGCGTGCCGTTCTTCATCTTCTTCGGCTGGCTGTCCGACCGTATCGGCCGCAAGAAGATCATCCTGGCCGGCTGTCTGCTGGCTGCCATCACCTACATCCCGATCTTCAAGGGCCTGACCCACTTCGCCAACCCGGCCATCGAAGAAGCCCGCACCAACTCGCCGGCGCTGGTCAATGCCGATCCGAACACCTGCTCGTTCCAGTTCGATCCGGTCGGCCTGCGCAAGTTCACCAGCTCCTGCGACGTGGCCACCGCGGCCCTGACCAAGGCCGGTGTGCCGTATGAAGTGAAGCCGGCACCGGCCGGTACGCTGGCGACGGTCAACGTCGGGACCACCGCCGTGACCTCCTACGAGGCCGCAGGCCTGACCAAGGAAGAACTCAAGGCCAAGGGCGATGCCTTCGGCGGAGAGCTCAAGGGTGCGTTGGGTGCCGCCGGTTACCCGGCCAAGGCTGACAACGCGCGCATCAACATCCCCGGCACGATCTTCATGCTGTGGCTGCTGGTGCTGTACGTGACCATGGTCTACGGCCCGATCGCCGCCTACCTGGTCGAGCTGTTCCCGACGCGTATCCGCTACACCTCGATGTCGCTGCCGTACCACATCGGCAACGGCTGGTTCGGTGGCTTCCTGCCAGCGATTTCCTTCGCGCTGGTGGCCGGTACCGGCAACCTCTACTACGGCCTGTGGTACCCGATCATCATCGCGTTGATGACGGTCGTGGTCGGTGGCCTGTTCCTGCATGAAACCAAGGATGTGGATATCACCAAGTAACGGTGATCCACATGGCAAGACGAAGGGGCCGCGATGCAGATCGCGGCCCCTTCTGTGTCCGGGGTAGTGGGGGGGGGGGGGGGGCGGGCCCCCGGCGCGCCCGGGAAGCGGGGGGGGGTGGCGCCCGCCCGC
>NZ_JASCOO010000158.1:0-5708 GCF_029959485.1 Stenotrophomonas sp. PS02301 | reverse complement strand
CCTCCCCCCCCCCCCCCCCCCCCCCCCCGCCCCCCCCCCCGCCCCCCCCCCCCCCCCCCCCCCCCCCCCCCCCCCCCCCCCCCCCCGCCACATCTGAACCGACAGCCCCATCGACAAGATTTCCTCCTTTCGGAGAAACACCATGAAAGACTTGCTCAACCTCTTCAACCAGCAGCGTCAGACGCTGGACTTCGACGCGATCAAGATCGCGCTGGCCTCGCCGGACCTGATCCGTTCGTGGTCCTTCGGCGAAGTGAAGAAGCCGGAAACCATCAACTACCGTACGTTCAAGCCGGAACGCGACGGCCTGTTCTGCGCCGCCATCTTCGGACCGGTCAAGGACTACGAGTGCCTGTGCGGCAAGTACAAGCGCATGAAGCACCGCGGCGTGGTCTGCGAAAAGTGCGGCACCGAAGTCACCCTGGCCAAGGTGCGCCGCGAGCGCATGGGTCACATCGACCTGGCCTCGCCGGTCGCGCACATCTGGTTCCTCAAGTCGCTGCCCTCGCGCATCGGCCTGATGCTGGACATGACCCTGCGTGACATCGAGCGCGTGCTGTACTTCGAAGCCTACGTGGTGACCGAGCCGGGCCTGACCGCCCTGGAGCGCCGCCAGCTGCTGACCGAAGAACAGTACCTGCAGGCCCGCCAGGAACACGGCGACGACTTCGATGCCGCCATGGGCGCCGAGGCCGTGTACGAGCTGCTGCGCACGATCGACCTGCAGTCGGAAATGACCCGCCTGCGCGAAGAAATCGCCAGCACCGGTTCGGAAACCAAGCTCAAGCGACTGACCAAGCGCATCAAGCTGGTCGAGGCCTTCCTCGAGTCGGGCAACCGTCCGGAGTGGATGGTCATGACCGTGCTGCCGGTGCTGCCGCCGGACCTGCGTCCGCTGGTGCCGCTGGACGGTGGCCGCTTCGCGACCTCCGATCTGAACGACCTGTACCGCCGCGTCATCAACCGTAACAACCGCCTGCGCCGCCTGCTCGAGCTGAACGCGCCGGACATCATCGTGCGCAATGAAAAGCGCATGCTGCAGGAATCGGTCGATGCGCTGCTGGACAACGGCCGTCGCGGCCGTGCCATCACCGGCACCAACAAGCGCCCGCTGAAGTCGCTGGCCGACATGATCAAGGGCAAGCAGGGTCGCTTCCGCCAGAACCTGCTGGGCAAGCGCGTGGACTACTCGGGCCGTTCGGTCATCGTGGTCGGTCCGTACCTGCGCCTGCACCAGTGCGGCCTGCCGAAGAAGATGGCGCTGGAGCTGTTCAAGCCGTTCGTCTTCGCCAAGCTGCAGCGTCGTGGCCTGGCCACCACCATCAAGGCCGCCAAGAAGCTGGTCGAGCGCGAAGAAGCCGAAGTCTGGGACATCCTGGAAGAGGTCATCCGCGAACATCCGGTGATGCTGAACCGTGCGCCGACCCTGCACCGTCTGGGCATCCAGGCCTTCGAGCCGGTCCTGATCGAAGGCAAGGCCATCCAGCTGCATCCGCTGGTCTGCACCGCGTTCAACGCCGACTTCGACGGTGACCAGATGGCCGTCCACGTGCCGCTCTCGCTGGAAGCCCAGCTGGAAGCGCGTGCGCTGATGATGTCCACCAACAACATCCTGTCGCCGGCCAACGGCGAGCCGATCATCGTGCCGTCGCAGGACGTCGTGCTGGGTCTGTACTACATGACCCGCTCGCTGGTGAACAAGAAGGGCGAGGGCATGGCCTTCGCCAACATCGCCGAGGTCAAGCGCGCCTACGACAACCGCGTGGTGGAACTGCACGCACGCGTCAAGGTCCGCATCACCGAAGTGGTGACCGACGAGGAAGGCAACAAGCAGAACAAGACCTCGATCGTGGACACCACGATCGGTCGCGCCCTGCTGGCTGAAATCCTGCCGGAAGGCCTGCCGTTCGCGCTGGCCAACACCGAGCTGACCAAGAAGAACATCAGCCGCCTGATCAACTCCAGCTACCGTCAGCTGGGCTTGAAGGACACGGTCGTGTTCGCCGATAAGCTGATGTACACCGGCTTCGCCTACGCAACCCGCGCTGGCGTGTCGATCGGCATCGACGACATGCTGATCCCGGACGAGAAGCGCGGCATCCTCACCGAGGCCGAAGCTGAAGTGCTGGAAATCCAGGAGCAGTACCAGTCGGGCCTGGTCACCGCCGGCGAGCGCTACAACAAGGTGGTCGACATCTGGTCGCGCACCAACGAACGCATCGCCAAGGCGATGATGGACACCATCGGTACCGAGAAGGTGGTCAACGCCGAAGGCGAGACCATCGACCAGAAGTCGATGAACTCGCTGTACATCATGGCCGACTCCGGTGCCCGTGGTTCGCAGGCGCAGATCCGTCAGCTGGCCGGTATGCGCGGCCTGATGGCGCGTCCGGATGGCTCGATCATCGAAACGCCCATCAAGGCGAACTTCCGTGAAGGCCTGAACGTGCAGGAGTACTTCAACTCCACCCACGGTGCCCGTAAGGGTCTGGCCGATACCGCGCTGAAGACGGCGAACTCGGGTTACCTGACCCGTCGTCTGGTCGACGTGGCGCAGGACGTGGTCATCACCGAGGTGGATTGCGGTACCACCGAAGGCCTGACCATGACCCCGATCGTGGAAGGCGGCGACGTCGTGGAGCCGTTGAAGGACCGCGTGCTGGGTCGTGTCGTGGCCGAGGACGTGTTCCTGCCGGGCAACGACGAAGATCCGATCGTGACCCGCAACACGCTGCTCGACGAGCAGTGGGTGGCCAAGCTGGAAGATGCGTCGGTACAGTCGGTCAAGGTCCGTTCGACCATCAGCTGCGCCTCGCCGTTCGGCGTCTGCGCGCACTGCTACGGTCGCGATCTGGCCCGTGGCCACATCGTCAACATCGGTGAAGCGGTCGGCGTCATCGCCGCACAGTCGATCGGTGAGCCGGGTACCCAGCTGACCATGCGTACGTTCCACATCGGTGGTGCGGCGTCGCGAGCGGCTGCGGTGGACAACATCACCGTCAAGACCACCGGTTCGGTGAAGTTCAACAACCTGAAGTCGGTCGAGCACGCCAGCGGTTCGCTGGTGGCGGTCTCGCGTTCGGGCGAAATGTCGGTGCTCGATGCCCACGGCCGTGAGCGTGAGCGTTACAAGCTGCCGTACGGCGCGACCATCACCTCCAAGGACGGCGATGCGGTCAAGGCTGGCCAGACCGTGGCCAACTGGGACCCGCATAACCACCCGATCGTGTCCGAAGTGGCCGGTTTCATCCGCTTCATCGACTTCATCGACGGCGTCACCGTCATCGAGAAGACCGACGAACTGACCGGCCTGGCATCGCGTGAAATCACCGATCCGAAGCGTCGTGGTTCGCAGGCGAAGGACCTGCGCCCGATCGTGCGTATCGTGGACAAGAACGGCAACGATCTGACCATCCCGAACACGGATCTGCCGGCACAGTACCTGCTGCCGCCGCGCTCGATCGTCAACCTGCAGGACGGCGCGGCCGTCGGCGTGGGTGACGTGGTCGCCAAGATCCCGCAGGAAGCGTCCAAGACCCGCGACATCACCGGTGGTCTGCCGCGCGTGGCCGATCTGTTCGAAGCACGCAAGCCGAAGGATCCGGCGATCCTGGCCGAGCGTTCGGGCATCATCAGCTTCGGCAAGGACACCAAGGGCAAGCAGCGCCTGATCATCAAGGACACCGATGGTTCGGAACACGAAGAGCTGATCCCGAAGTACCGTCAGGTGATCGTGTTCGAAGGCGAGCACGTGACCAAGGGCGAAACCATCGTGGACGGCGAGCCGAGCCCGCAGGACATCCTGCGTCTGCTGGGTGTCGAACCGCTGGCGGCCTACCTGGTCAAGGAAATCCAGGACGTGTACCGCCTGCAGGGCGTGAAGATCAACGACAAGCACATCGAGGTGATCACCCGCCAGATGCTGCGCAAGGTCGAGATCACCGACCAGGGCACCAGCAAGTTCCTGAATGGCGAGCAGGCCGAGCGCCAGCGCGTCATCGAGGAAAATGCCCGCTTGGCCACCCGCAACGAGCTGCCGGCCCGTTTCGATCCGGTGCTGCTGGGTATCACCAAGGCTTCGCTGGCGACCGAATCGTTCATCTCGGCGGCGTCGTTCCAGGAAACCACCCGCGTGCTGACCGAAGCGGCTGTCCGCGGCACCTCGGACAACCTGCGCGGCCTGAAGGAAAACGTCATCGTCGGCCGTCTGATCCCGGCCGGTACGGGCCTTGCGTACCACGCCAACCGTCGTCGCAACGCCTCCGGGCTGACCGACTCGGAAATGCAGACCCTGTCCGGCAGCGCGCCGGCCGTGGCTGAGGTGGCCCCGGTGGCCGCCGTGGCGGTGGAATCGACCGAAGCTGAACAGGCTCCGGGCAGCGACGAGTAATACGCAGGCCCGGCTTCGGCCGGGCCCGCGGCAGGGCAGGGCGTCGACTCCGGTCGGCGGCCTTCCCGGCAAATCAGCAGGCACCGGCCACTGGTCGTCTGCCTGCCGATGAGGTAGGATGCCCGCCGGTCTTTCAACGGACCGGCTTGACAACCTGAACGGGGGGCATGGAAAAGGCTCCCCTGTAACGGCCCGGGATCAGGGCTGGCTTGGCGCGTGCGCATTTGACTGCGTTTTCGCCGGGTTGCTACAATCGTCTGTCTCAGCAGGCCGGTCTTTCGCCTGCTCGCACATTTCCGCATTCATGGCCAGTCTTTTCATTGGCCTCTCTCAGAAGAACATACTGATGGCGACGATCAATCAGCTTGTCCGCAAGCCGCGGCAGGCAACTACTTATAAGAGTGCCTCCCCGGCGCTCGATAAGTGCCCCCAGCGCCGTGGTGTCTGCACGCGCGTGTACACCACCACTCCGAAGAAGCCGAACTCGGCGCTTCGCAAGGTTGCCAAGGTCCGCCTGACCAACCAGGAAGAAGTGATTAGCTACATCGGCGGCGAAGGCCACAACCTGCAGGAGCACTCCGTGGTCCTCATCCGTGGCGGTCGCGTCAAGGATCTGCCGGGTGTGCGTTACCACACCGTGCGTGGCTCGCTGGACGCCTCCGGCGTTGCCAAGCGTCGCCAGGGCCGTTCCAAGTACGGCGCCAAGCGTCCGAAGAGCTAAGGGAAAGTACACATGTCTCGTAAAGGTAATACGCCGCAGCGCTCTGTCCTGCCGGATCCGAAGCACGGAAGTGAAACCATCGCTCGTTTCATCAATATGGTGATGCTGAGCGGCAAGAAGTCGGTCGCTGAAAAGATCGTCTACGGTGCCATGGACGTGATCGGCGAAAAGAACCCGAATTCCGTCGAGCTGGTTCAGAAGGCTCTGGAAAACGTGGCTCCGTCGGTCGAAGTCAAGTCCCGCCGTGTCGGTGGTGCTACGTACCAGGTGCCGGTCGAAGTGCGTTCGTCGCGCAAGATGGCCTTGGCCATGCGTTGGCTGATCGACTCGGCGCGTAAGCGTGGTGAAAACACCATGCCGAAGAAGCTGGCTGCCGAACTGCTGGACGCCTCGGAAAATCGTGGTGGCGCCATCAAGAAGCGCGAAGAAACCCACCGCATGGCCGAAGCCAACAAGGCCTTCGCGCACTACCGCTGGTGAGTTTGACGGCCTTGCAAAACAGGCACGGCAGCACCATCTAGGTGCTGCCCCGGGGGGGCCCGGGGGGGCCGGCGCGGCCGCCGGCCCCGCCCGCGCCCGGGGGGGCGGGCCCACCAC
>NZ_JASCOO010000157.1:0-5886 GCF_029959485.1 Stenotrophomonas sp. PS02301 | reverse complement strand
ACCCACGGTCGTGCGCTACCGGTGCAACGCATCCCGGGTAGGTGCCGACCGTGGGTCGGCACACGCCTCACCCGCGAATGAAGGCCAACAGATCCGCATTGATCACGTCCGCGTGCGTCGTGCACATGCCGTGCGGAAAGCCTTTGTAGACCTTCAACGTACCGTGCTTGAGGAGCTTGATCGCCAGCTCCGCTGAATCCGCGATCGGCACGATCTGATCGTCATCGCCATGCAGGATCAGCACTGGCACGTCGATCTTTTTCAGGTCGTCGGTGAAGTCGGTTTCCGAGAAGGCTTTGATGCAATCGTAGTGCGCGTTGATCGCGCCCATCATGCCTTGCCGCCACCAGTTGTCGACGATGCCCTGCTGCGGCGGCGTGCCCTCGCGGTTGAAGCCGTAGAACGGAATCGGCACGTCGCGGTAGAACGCCGCACGGCCCGCGGCCAGTGCCTGGCGGAAGCCATCGAAGACCTCCTTCGGCGTGCCGCCCGGGTTGGCCTCGCTCTTGACCATGATCGGCGGCACCGCACCGATCAGCACGGCCTTGGCGACGCGCCCGGGCTTGGCCTGCGCCACATAGTGCGCGACTTCGCCACCCCCGGTGGAATGGCCGATGTGGATCGCATCGCGCAGGTCCAGATGATCGGCCAGCGCGTTGACGTCGGCGGCGTAGGTGTCCATCTCATGCCCGCCGCTGGTCTGCGAGGAGCGGCCATGGCCGCGGCGGTCGTGCGCGATCACGCGATAGCCCTGAAGCAGGAAGAACTGCAGCTGGGTGTCCCAGTCATCGGCGCTGAGCGGCCAGCCGTGATGGAACACGAGGGGCTGACCCTTGCCCCAGTCTTTGTAGAAGATCTCGGTCTTGTCGGCGGTGGTGACGTAGGGCATGGCACGGAACTCCTGGGGGGAGGGATGGGCGGTGCGGGTGCTACCCGTGCATGCTGCGTCGACAGGGTGTTCAGCCGGCATGAAAGGTGGCCGTGCGTTCGCGTCTTGCCGGGCACAGACAGCCCAAGGCCACGAGGCGGGGGCGTGAAGAACAGTCCGCTGAATCAATCTCCCCAGCAACTGTCACGCCGATCGTGTCTAATACCGCTCCCCACGTCACACCCCCCACCCCCATGTCCCTTGATTCCCATGGCCCCGCGCCGTGCGACGACGCTGACGGCCACCTGGTCACCGCAGGCCCGCTGACCCCGCCTCCGGACAGTGCCGGCACCGTGGCCGATCAGAAGGCGCTGCGCCATTCGGTGGCCGAGGACGTGCAAGGCATGGTCCTGGCGACCCTGGTGGCCTCGCTCGGCCTGGCGATCTTCGCCAAGGGCGGGCTGATGATCGGCGGCATGGCCGGGCTGGCCTTCCTGGCCCACTACACCTTCGGCTGGAACTTCGGCCTGGTGTTCGTCCTGGTCAACCTGCCGTTCTACTGGGTGGCCGTGCGCCGCATGGGCTGGGAATTCACCCTGAAGACCTTCGCGGCGGTCACCGCCTGCGGCGTGCTGACCGACCTGCTGCCGCGCTGGGCCGATTTCGCCCACATGAGCTCGCTGTACTCGGCGATCGTGGGCGGGGCGCTGGCCGGCCTGGGCATCCTGTTCTACATCCGCCACCGGGCCAGCCTGGGCGGCATCGGCATCCTGGCGGTGTACCTGCAGCGCACCCGCGGCTGGAGCGCCGGCAAGGTACAGATGTCGTTCGACACGCTGCTGATGTGCGTGGCGTTCTCGGTGCTGTCCCCATCCAAGGTGATGTACTCGGCGATCGGTGCGGTGGTGCTCAGCCTGGTGCTGATGTTCAACCACCGCCCGGGCCGCTACATGGGCGTCTGACGCCCGGTCATTCCCCCTGCGGCGGCACCGGCACGACGGTGACGCCGGAGACCCAGCGGCGGCTGCGCAGGTCCAGCGTGGCCACCTGCTCGCCAGGGCCGCGGTACAACCACAGCTGGCAGCACAGCGCATGGTCGCCGGCATAGCTGCTGCGCAGGGCAATGAGCGTGGCGCTGTAGCACTGCTTCCCCGAGCGGATCACGGTGTCAGCGGCAGTATCGAAGGTGTAGCTGCCGGCGCCGCGCCACGGCCAGATCTCGGCCTCGCCCGGATCGGTGCCGGGGGGCACCGGGCAACGCGCCTGCGCGTCGCCAAAGTGCGCCACGCCGTCGCCATCGAGGGTCAGCGCGGCCAGCAGGCGCTCGATGTGCTTGAGCAGGCGCCGGTCGGCCGCGATTGCGGTGGCGTTCGCGTCCAGCGGTTCGCCATCGGCATGCACCGCAGGATCGGCCAGCCGATGCTCGCGGCCGTAGCGCACCTGCAACCGGGTCGTCGGACTGCGTTCGCGCGGGTCCGCCGACAACGGCCGGTTCAGCAGCAGGGTATCGCCGTAGTAGTCGCCATCGCGGTAGGCGATGTAGCTGACCCCGTCGATGCGCAGCCAGTACAGCCCCTGATCGCTGCCACGCCCGCTGAGGCCGTATTGGCCCTGCGCCAAAGGGCGCTGCGGGTCCAGCCTGTCCGGCACCACGAAGCCGCGCAGCGGATTCCGCCGCAGCATGTCCACCTGCGTGTACAGGCCGGTACCGCCGCTGTAGGCGCTCTGCACCAGGTCACGCTGGCCGTCGCCATCCAGATCGAGCAGGGAGAGCGACAGCTCGCCCATCTCCACCGGCACGGTGTGCTGGGCATCCGTCTCGCGCAGGTAGCGGGTCACCGCGTCCCAGTCCGCCGGGGTGACGTTGGCAGGGCGCACCAGCGCGGGCAGCGGCGCATCACTGTCACCGGCCACCGGGATCTGCAGGTCGATACCGGTCTCGTCGCGGTAACGGGCCAGCACGGTATCGATCGGGGCCGGATCATCGGCGGGCACTGCGGCGATCTCCGCGCGCAGGCGCTCCAGCACGCCGTCCAGATCGCTTGCTGCAGCCAGCGGGGGCAGGCTCAGGGCAGCGAGCAGCGCAGCCAGCACGACGGGGTGCGTCACTTCCGGCGCCAAGCCGGCTTGAGCGTGTCGATGCGCTTGAACACCGGGCAGTCCGGGCTGTGCGCGCCGGGCAGGTAGCCCAGGCTCATCAGGAACTCGCCGGTGATCTCCCCGCCGGTGAAGCGGAAGGTCTTCTTGAACAGCTTCACCCAGGCCGCCTTGTCCAGCGGATGGTGGGCATCCAGCCAGGCAACGAAGCTGCCATGGCTGCCCCGCAGTTGCTGGATCACCTGGGCGTTGTGGACCGCCGCGTGCACCTTGAGCCGGTTGCGGATGATCCGGGCATCGTTGAGCAGGCGCTCGATGTCGCGCTCGCCATAGGCGGCTACCGTGTCCACGTCGAAACCGTCGTAGGCCGCGCGGAAGCCCTCGCGCTTCTTCAGTATGGTCTCCCAGCTCAGGCCGGCCTGGTTGATCTCCAGGATCAGGCGCTCGAACAGTTCGCGCTCCTCGCGCTGCGGGAAGCCGTACTCGTGGTCATGGTAGTGGCCGTGGACCGGATGGCCGGGGGCGATGAGGCAATAACCGGACACGTGCAGCTCCTTGCGATGGCGGATCAGGCATGCGGGCCGGGGCACGCGTGCAGGCCTGCATTATGTCAGCGCGAAAGCGCACATCACGGCCAGCGGCTAGAATGGGGCCATGTCTGAACTGTCCACTTCGCTTGCCCACCACCTGCTGGTCGCGCTGCCGTCGCTGACCGACCCCACCTTTGCCCGTACCGTGGCGCTGATCTGCCAGCACGACGAGAACGGCGCCATGGGCGTGCTGGTCAACCAGCCCTCCGAGTACACCCTCGGCGAAGTGCTGGCCCAGATGGAGATCACCACCACCAGCGACACGCTGCCTGGCCAGATCGTGCTCAACGGCGGCCCGGTGCATCCCGAGCGCGGCTTCGTGATCCATGACGATGCGCGCAACTGGGATTCCAGCCTGGCCGTGGGCGAGGGCGTGTTCCTCACCACCTCGCGCGACATCCTTGAAGCCATGGCCCGTGGCGAGGGCCCGCGCAACGCGCTGGTTACCCTGGGCTGCGCCGGCTGGAGCGAGGGGCAGCTGGAATCCGAGCTGGCCGAGAACAGCTGGCTGGCCGTGCCGGCCGACGCCGAGCTGTTGTTCAGCACCCCGTTCGAACAGCGTTGGCAGGGTGCGGCGGCACGTATCGGCGTGGACCTGTTCCGCCTCACCGATTACAGCGGCCATGTCTGAGCCGGCCACGCCAGCGCCCGCCGCGCCCGCGCCGCCGACCATCCGCCGTGATGGCACGGTGCTCGGCTTCGACGTCGGTTCGCGCCGCATCGGCGTGGCCATCGGCAGCTCGTTCGGCACCCATGCGCGTGCGATCGCGGTGGTCGATGTCCACGGCAACGGCCCGGACTGGACCGCGGTGGAGCGCCTGATCAAAGAGTGGCGGCCGGACGGCCTGGTGGTCGGCGACCCGCTGACCCTGGACGGCCAGGACCAGCCCAACCGCAAGCGTGCGCAGGGCTTTGCCCGCCAGCTGCGGGAACGTTTCAAACTGCCGGTGGTGCTGGTCGATGAGCGTTCCAGCTCGGTCGAGGCGGCACGCCGGTTCGCGGTCGAGCGCGCCGAAGGCCGCAAACGCCGCCGCGATGCCGCTGCACTCGATGCAGTGGCCGCGGCGGTGATCATCGAACGCTGGCTCTCCTGCCCGGATGACGCCACCCCCGTTTCCTGACCCTCAGACCCTGCCCATGACCGCCTCGCAACTCGATTCCGATGGACGCCTGCGCCACCTGCTGACCCTGGAAGGTCTGCCCCGCGAAACCCTGCTGCAGCTGCTCGACCGCGCCGGCCAGATCCGCGATGCGGCCGTCGGCCGGGTCGGCAACAAGCGTCACGTGCTCGGTGGCTCGGCGGTCTGCACGCTGTTCTTCGAACCGTCCACGCGCACCCGCAGCTCGTTCCAGTTGGCCGCGCAGCGCTTGGGCGCGGACGTGCTGAACTTCGACGCCTCCACGTCCTCCACCCGCAAGGGCGAGACCGCCTGCGACACGCTGAAGAACCTGGAGGCGATGGGCGTGCGCGGCTTCGTGGTGCGGCATCCCGATGATGGCGCGGTGGCGGCGCTGGCCGCGGCGGCAGGCGAGGGCACCGCCTTGGTCAACGCCGGTGATGGCCGCAGTTCGCACCCCACCCAGGGCCTGCTGGACATGCTGACCCTGCGCCAGGCCAAGGGCAGTGATTTCTCGAAGATGAAGGTGATCATCGTCGGCGACGTGAAGCACTCGCGCGTGGCCCGCACCGACCTGCATGCCCTGCGCACGCTGGGCGTCGGCGAGATCCGCGTGTGCGGCCCGCAGTCGCTGCTGCCGGATGATGACACCCTCAAGGGCTGCATCGTCGGCGACGATTTCGACGCCATGCTGGAAGGCGCCGACGCGCTGATGATGCTGCGCCTGCAGCGCGAGCGCATGGAGGAAGGCCTGGTGCCCTCGCTGGAGCAGTACCACGCGCAGTACGGCCTGGATGCCCCGCGCTTGAAGCGTGCCGGCACCGATGCCGCCGTGTTGCACCCGGGCCCGATCAACCGCGGCGTGGAAGTCACCGACGAAGTGGCCGATGGCCCGCAGTCGTGGGTGCTGCGCCAGGTCGCCAACGGCGTCGCCGTGCGCATGGCGGTGCTGGAGACGTTGTTGGGATAAGACGTCTCGGCCCACGGTAGGCATCGACCGTTGGTCGATGCGCATGACCGGTAGTGCCGGCCGCTGGCCGGCTCCGCAGAAATCCCAACAGCACGCCGGTAGTGCCGGCCGCTGGCCGGCTCCGCAGAAGTCCCAACAGCACGCAGGTAGTGCCGGCCGCTGGCCGGCTCCGCAGAAATCCCAACAGCACGCAGAGTAGTGCCGGCCGCTGGCCCGCGCCCGCTATCTGTTGCGGAGCCGGCC
>NZ_JASCOO010000156.1:0-5956 GCF_029959485.1 Stenotrophomonas sp. PS02301 | reverse complement strand
ACCGACCGCTGGTGGGTGCGCAGTCGGAAACGAAAAGGGCAGCCGCGCGGCTGCCCTTTTCTGTTCTGTCGGGAGCCGGCCAGCGGCCGGCACTACCCTCGCTGCTTGATGAGCCGGCCAGCGGCCCGCACTACCCTCGCTGCTTGAGGAGCCGGCCAGCGGCCGGCACTACCACCGCTGCATCGCGCGGCGGCAGCCCGTCCTCAGCCTTCGGCCAGCATCTTCTGCAGCACTTCGCGCGCCGGGCCGGCCAGCTTCTCGTTGTCGAGCGCGAAGCGGATCGTGGCTTCGACCAGGCCCAGATGGGTGCCGCAGTCGAAACGGCGGCCCTCAAAGCGGAACGCGTCGACACGCTCACTCTTGAGCAGCTCGGCGATCGCATCGGTCAGCTGGATCTCGCCGCCTGCACCGGTCCCGGTCGCTTCGAGCAGCTCGAAGATCTTCGGGCTGAGCACGTAACGGCCGACCACGGCCAGGTCGCTGGGGGCGTCTTCGGGCTTGGGCTTTTCGACGATCGCGTTGATCTTGCCCTGGCGGCCATCGAAGGCCTCGGTGGCCACGATGCCGTAGCTGCCGGTCTTGTCATGCGGCACGTCTTCAACCGCGATGATGCTGGCGCCGGTGGCTTCATTGGCATCGGCCATCTGCTTGAGGGCACCGTTGCCGCGGTTCCAGATCAGATCGTCCGGCAGCAGCACGGCGAACGGCTCGTCACCGACAATCGCCTTGGCGCACAGCACCGCATGGCCCAGGCCCAGCGCTTCCGCCTGCGTCACGAACACCGCGCGAACGCCGTTTGGCAGCACGTGACGGACCAGTTCGAGCTGTTCCTTCTTGCCGGCGCGCTCGAGCTTCTGCTCCAGCTCGTAGGCTTTGTCGAAGTAATCCGCGACCGCATGCTTGTAGCGGTTGGTGATGAAGATCAAGGTGTCACAGCCGGCCTCGATCGCCTCATCAACGGCGTACTGGATCAACGGCCGATCAATGATCGGCAGCATTTCCTTCGGAACGGTCTTGGTGGCCGGAAGGAATCGCGTTCCCAACCCTGCGACAGGAAATACCGCCTTGCGAATACGCTTGCTCATCAGAACCTGTTGGCCTCACGCGCGGGAAAGGCGAGAACTTTAGCAGAGCTGACGTGATCATCCTGTTGCAGCGGCGAGAACTCCGGCATGGTCGAGAACAGAATGCTGTTGATCGCATCAGTGTCGTAGGTGGCGATCGCCTCGCGCAGTTTCGGCACGTTGGCCAATACTTGTTCGCGCGCGAACGTGCGTACGCCGGCTTCGAGAATCTTCGGGTGTGCGGTAGGACGATAATCTTCGTCCGAATAGAAGAGCGTCTCGTGCAGTTTCTCGCCCGGGCGCAGGCCCGTATAGACGATGGCGATGTCCTTGTACGGCTGTTTGCCGGCCAGGCGGATCATCTGCTCGGCAAGCACCCGGATCGGCACCGGCTCGCCCATGTCCAGCGTGTAGATCGCCCCATGCGAGGCCGACGCGGCCGCCTGCAGGATCAGCTGGCAGGCCTCGGGAATCGTCATGAAGTAGCGGGTGACTTCCGGGTCGGTCACGGTGACCGGGCCGCCTTTGAGGATCTGCTCGCGGAACACCGGCACCACGCTGCCAGCCGAGGCCAGCACGTTGCCGAAGCGCACGGTCACGAAACGGGTGTGGCTGGTCTTCTGGTCCAGGCTCTGGCAGATCATCTCCGCGTAGCGCTTGCTGGCGCCCAGCGCGTTGACCGGATCGACCGCCTTGTCGGTGGAGATGAAAACGAAATGCTCGATCCGCGCTTCGACGCAGGCGCGGGCCACCGTTTCGGTGGACAGAATGTTGTTGCGCACCGCTTCGCGCAGCTGGCGCTCCAGTACCGGCACCTGCTTGTAGGCGGCGGCGTGGAACACCGAGTCCACCCGCGACAGCGACAGCGCATGGCGGATCACTGCGGGGTCCCCGCAGTCACCCAGCACCGCCTCCACGACCAGATCCGGGAAGCTGCGCTGCAGCTCGGCCTCGATGGTCAGCAGCAGCAGCTCACTCATTTCCACCAGGACAATCCGCCCTGCCCCATGGCGGGCACACTGGCGGCACAGTTCAGAGCCGATCGACCCACCTGCGCCCGTGACCAGCACGGTGCGGCCACCCAGCCAGCCGCGGATCAGCGCCCAATCCGGCAGGATGGGCTTGCGGCCGAGCAGATCCTCGATCGCCACTTCCTTGAGCTCACCCGGCAACGAGTGACCCAACAGAATATCGTTGAGCTTGGGCACCATGCGGAACGGAATGCCGGTGCTCTCGCAGATGGCCACCACCCGCTGCATGCCGACGGCATCCAGCGACGGGATGGCGATCACCAGCAGCTTGGCGGCGGTCTCGCGGACCACGGCGGGCGCGTCTTCCAGCGTGCCGAGGATCGGCAGGCCCTGCAGCTTGGCGCCCTGCAGATGCGGGGCATCGTCAAGCAGGCCGACCGGCTCGAAATCGCCGGAGCGGCGCAGGTCACGCACCAGGGCTTCCGCTGCCTGGCCGGCACCGAGGATCAGCACACGGCGGGCGGTGACGTCCGACTGCAGCGCCTGGTAGTCCTTCCACGCGCGATACAGCAGACGCGGGGCGCCCAGCAGCGCCGACAGTGCGAAGGGATAAATGACCAGCACCGACATCGGCACGCCTTCGAAGCGCTTGTACGCCAAGGCCACCACGATGGCGAGCAGGCCGATGAAGCTGGCTTTGAAGATGTTGAGCAGATCGGCGACGCTGGCAAAGCGCCAGAGGCCGCGATACAGGCCGACCCGCCAGAACACCACGGCCTGGATGACCAGCACCAGCGAGGTATCGATGTTCCAGAGCGGCAACGCCGGCGCATCGGCCAGCATCGAGTAGCGTCCCGCATGCAGCAGCTGCCAGCACGCCCAGACCATGAAGAGATCGTGGGCGACGATGGCGGCACGGGGCACCAAGCCGGTAAATCGGTCCTGCCAAGGCGTCATAAACAACGTAGTCCTTCTAGTTGCGCATTCCCTTGCGCAGGAGCAGCCAAAGGCCGGTCGCGAGGATCAACCACGCGATGGCCACGGCAGCCTCCCACCTCGGCTGCAGATTCGTGCATGCATTAAACACTGCCGCACTGAATATTCCAAAAACAAGATACATCCCGGTGACGAAAGTGTGGCTTGCACCACTTTTCACCGCGCGCTGATAGAGATGCTGCGTGTGGGGTTCCATCCAGCGCTGTCCGGACAGGATGCGCGAAAGCAATGTGAAGCCTGCGTCCACAAGAAAGGCCGAAAGCGGCACCAGCAACAGCAACCAGTGGATATCGGTACGCACGCTGACCAAGCAGACCAGGGCCGCGATCGCATAGCCCAGCGCCCCGCTGCCGACGTCCCCCATGAAGATGCGCGCCTTCGGGTAGTTGAACGGCAGGAAGCCCAGACAGGCCAGTCCCAACACCACGCCGGCCAGCCCGTAAGGCGGCGGCAGGACCAGGGCGAAGGCGAGACCGGCCAGGATGGCCTGCGTGGTCGCGATGCCGTTGATCCCATCCATGAAGTTCCAGATGTTGATCAATGAGGTGGCAAACAACAGCGCCAGCAGCGCCTGCCAAGGGTTGCCACTGGCATGCCAGACCAACCCCGCCAGAAGCGCGGCGGCGATGGCATGGACCAACAGGCGACGAACCGCCGGCAGGGGCCGGTGGTCGTCCCACCAACCAATCCCCGCGACCAGCACCAGCCCCAGTGCGAATACTGCCAGGGTGAGGCCGGCCTTGGGCCAGATCACCACAGCGACCGCGCAGGCCAGCAGCAGGGTCAGCACGATCGCGATGCCGCCGCCGCGTGGCGTCGCCACCCCGTGGCTGCGGCGCTCGCCGGGCTCATCCAATAGATTGCGGCGCAGCGCATAGGCGCGTGCGCCCCAGGTCAGGCCCGCCGATACCGCCAGCACCGCCAGCAGCCCCGCCATCCAGGCGACCATCATGGTTCAGAGCACCGCGTAGTTGAGCAGCGGCTTGACGGTGCCCCATTCCTTGCAGCTCGGGCACTGCCAGTGATGCGTGCGCGCGCCGAAGCCACAGCGGGTGCAGCGGTACGCCGGATTGCGCACCAGCAACTGGTCGGTGATGTGCTTGAGGTCGTGCAGCGTCGCGGTGGAATCGGCGCCCTCGGCCAGGGTCAGGTCGATCAGGGCCGACTCGCCACGCACGGAAGGACGATCCTTGAGCTGGCGGCCGAGGTAGGCGCGCGCCGGAGCCACACCCTCCTGCTCCTCCATCAGCTGGGTCAGCGCCAGCACCGGGGCGATGCCGCGGTAATGTTCGGTCATCTCAGAGAGAAACGCGCGCGCGCCACCGAGGTCGCCGACCTTGCGGTAGTTCTGCATCAGCGCCTGCAGCACTTCCGGCAGGTACTCCGGATCATTGCGGGCGGCACGTTCGAAGGCACGCACGGCGGCTTCGGCATTGCCGGCGTCGTTCTCCAGGCGCCCTTCAATGATGCCGGCACGCACCGACATCGCATCGGCCTGGTAGGCGCGCGCGATGGCCGCGCGGGCCTCTTCGATCTTCCCGGCGCCACGGTAACGCTCGGCCAGCTCGCATTCGAACTGCCCGATCAGCTTGCCCATCGGCTCGCCGGTGACCTCTTCGAAGCGGCTGGCGTTGTCGATCGCCTTTTCCCAGTCGCGCTCGGCCTGGTAGATGCCGATCAGGTGCTTGAGCGCCTGCGGTGCGCGCTGGTCGATCTGGGCCAGCTCGGTGAACACGGTTTCGGCGCGATCAAGCAGGCCGGACTTCATGTAGTCCTCGCCCAGCGCCAGCAGCGCCTGGACACGCTGCTGATCGCTCAGGTCCGCGCGGTTGACCAGGCCCTGGTGCAGGCGGATCGCACGATCAACCTCACCGCGGCGGCGGAACAGATGGCCCAGCGCGACCTGGGTCTCGAAGGTTTCCTTGTCCAGCTCGGCGATGTGCAGGAACAGCTCGATCGCCTTGTCCGGCTGCTCGTTGAGCAGATAGTTCAGGCCGCGGAAGTACGTGCTGGACAGATGGCTGACCTGGTTGTCGCCATGGCGTTGACCGCCGCGACGCCCGATCACCCAGCCCGACAACGCGGCCAGGGGCAGGAACAGGAAGAACCAGAACCACTCGGAGACAAATTCCATCGGCGCTCAGCGTCCGTCGAATGTAGAAGAAGAAGGGGGTGCCACGACCACGGCAGGCGCGGCTTTCCGCGCGCGGCGCAGTTTGGCGTACAACGGGATCACCACGCTGGCGAGCACCAGGCCGCCGCCGATGAGCGCACCGGACAACAAGGCGATGATGATCGCCACGCCGGTGGTGGAATTGATCTGGGTAAAGCCCAGGCTGATGATGATCGGCTGCGAGTTGAGGGCGCCGATGATGAGACCCACGACCAGAACCGCCAGCAGGATCAGCAGACGTACGATGTTCATGCAGCAGCTCCAGTTCCGTAGGGCTCAAGAGTAGCGGACTAACACTCCGCTCTACCAGCCGACTCCGTGGAAATCACGCATCCGCCCCTTGGCGGATGACACTCAGGCAGGATCGCTTTCCAGCGGTACCACGGCGCTGACGCGCTCGCGCAGTTCCTTGCCCGGCTTGAAGTGCGGGACATGCTTGCCCGGCAACGCGACCGATTCCCCGGTCTTGGGATTGCGCCCCAGCCGTGCCGGCCGGTAGTGCAACGAAAAACTGCCGAACCCGCGGATCTCGATGCGATCCCCGCCGGCCAGCGCCCCACCCATCATTTCCAGCAACGACTTCACGGCCAGATCGACATCGTCCGACTTCAAATGCGCCTGTCGGCGCGCCAGGATTTCGATCAGCTCGGATTTGGTCATTACGGGCTCTTGGGGAGGAACTCAGACCCTGAAACGGCCCGGACTGATGTCCGGGCCGCCCAGGCAACTACGCCAGCGACAGCCCGATTACT
>NZ_JASCOO010000155.1:0-6320 GCF_029959485.1 Stenotrophomonas sp. PS02301 | reverse complement strand
CGTGTGCGGCTTGGATGCCGCACTACGAGCCTACATGGACGTACTTGCGGCGGGTCCAGGAAACCCGCCCCCGCCGGCCCACTCCCAGTCCACTCAACGGCTGGCTTTCAAGCTTCCAAGCTTCCAAGCTTCCAAGCCATCACCCCTCAACAGCGACCTTCGCAGGCAACGGATCCACGTGTCCGCACGCATCGCACGTGCGCAACTCCAGCGAAGAGTGATAGCGATCGAACACCTTCGGCAGATCCGTCTCGATGTTCTCCAGTGCGAAAAACTCCTCGTACAACTTGTGATTGCACCGCTCGCAGAACCACATCAGCCCATCGCGCTCATGCGCCAGCCGCTTGCGCTCCACCACCAGGCCCACACCGCCCGGCGGGCGGCGCGGCGAATGCGGCACACCGCCCGGCAGCAGGAAGATCTCGCCCGCGCGGATCCGAATGTCGCGCACCGCGCCATCCTCCTGCACCTTCAGCGTCATCTCCCCTTCAAGCTGATAGAACCACTCCGGGCCCTCGTCGTAATGGAAATCCGTGCGGCTGTTCGGGCCGCCGACCACCATCACGATGAAATCGCCGTTCTCGATCATCTTGTTGCCGACCGGCGGCTTCAACAGATGCCGGTGTTCTTCGATCCAGCCGAGCAGATTGATGGGCGAGGCAAGCATGGGCGATGTCCGTAAAAGGAAGAATCAGTCGCGCCGACCGTGGCGCGGCACGTAGGACAGCGCCTTCTCGTAGGCTGGCTGCAGGTCTTCCGGTGCGCCCACGTCGATGCCCATCTCGCGCACCCGGCCATCCTTCAGGCTATATACCCAGCCGTGCACCATCAGCTTCTGGCCGCGTGCCCACGCGTCCTGCACGATCGTCGAGCGGCAGGCGTTGACCACCTGCTCGATCACGTTCAACTCGCACAGGCGCGCATGCTTCAGCGCAGGATCCTCGATCGCGTCCATGATGGCCGAGTGTTTCTGCGCCACATCGCCGACATGGCGCAGCCAGTTGTCGGCCAGGCCCACGCGCGTGTTGTTCAAGCTGGCGTGCACGCCGCCGCAGCCGTAATGGCCCACGATCAGGATGTGCTTCACCTTCAGCTGATCCACGGCGTACTGGATCACGCTCAGGCAGTTCAGATCCGTATGCACCACGACGTTGGCCACGTTGCGGTGCACGAACACCTCACCCGGCGCCATGCCGATGATCTGGTTGGCCGGCACGCGCGAATCGGAACAGCCGATCCACAGGTATTCCGGGTGCTGCTGCTTGGCCAGCTGGTGGAAGAACTCCGGGTCTTCTTTTTCGATCCGGTCCGCCCATTCGCGGTTGTTCTGCAGCAGCTTGTGGATGTCTTTCATCGTGCGGGGTCCCTGACGTCGGGTGGGGGCAAGGCGCGGCCAGGGTGGCCGCGTCGTCGCAGGAGTGGGGAAGGTCAGTCGGCGGCAGTGCCGCCCTCGCGGCGCCAGCGCATCCACTGCGCCAGCTCGCGTGATGCCGGGGCGTCCAGCGCCGACAGTGCATCGATCACGCTGGACTGGTTGGCCTCGGGGTGGTTCTGGCTGAGCTTGAGTTTGATCTGCACTTGGGCCGGGCGGAAGCGGAAACCGACGATGCCGGCGAGCATGCGCCGTTGGCGCGGCTCGATCGGCAGCAGGTCCCAGTCACCACCGACCTGTGCTTCATAGTGCGCGCTCAGGCCGTCCAGCATGGCGATCAATGTGTCCGGATCGGTGGTCGGTTCCAGCACCCCGCGCAGTTCCGCGGCGGCGTAGTTCCAGGTCGGCACACGCGCCTGCGCGTCCTTGTCCGGATACCAGCCCGGCGATACATACGCATGCGGGCCGTGCACCAGCATCAACGCGGGGCCTGCATGGCCCGCCTGCGGGTTGGGCTTGGCCCAGTGGCCTTCGATCAGGATGCCGTCGGCATCGCGCCGGTAGAGCACCGGCATCCGCGTGGCCTGCGGCAGGCCGTCGGCCCCGGTCGTGACGAGGGTGACGAACGCATCGCGCGCCAGCAGCCGGTCCAGCCAGATCAGGTCGGTCTCGACGAAGGCGGACGGGATGAACATCGTCGGTTACGCGCGGGCGCCCAGGCTCTGGACCATGCGGCCGTGCAATGCGTCATCGCTGTCGGCCTGCGGCGGCTGCACTTCATGCAGCGAGAAGCCGCGCACCAGGGCGTCTTCTTCATCCAGACCGTCGTAGGCGACGAACTCGGCGTCGAACAGCTGCGAGCGCGCGGTGTCTTCGCTGTCATAGCTCAGCGTGTTGCCGTCGCTGTCCAGCACTTCGGCGGTGCCGGCCGGGCGCACGCGCAGGCGGGCCCAGATCAGGGTGTTGCCCAGGCTGGCCAGGAACCACTCGTCGTGGTGGGAGGTGTCGTCGTTCATGTGATTACCATCGAAAGCAGCCAGAGCAGGGCAGCCATGCCCAGTCCAGCAAGCAGCGTAAGCAGGGAAAGCCAGGCCGGCGCGGCCAGGCCGGTCAGCGAGCGGTCGGTGCTCTGGCGATAGTCGCGGCCGAGCAGCCAGCGCAGCGCATCCGGGCGCAGAAATGCGCCCGTGCCGAAACGATCCGCCAGCGCCGGGTGGCGGTCGCGGATGTGGACCAGGGTCAGCGGCCAGAAGATCACGAAGGCACTGAACCCGGCGATCGCCACGCCGACGAAACACAGCGCGAAGAACAGGGTCATGGTTCAGTGCCTCCGTAGGTCGATCAGAATTCGGCGCTGCCCGGTGCGCGCGGGTAGGGGATCGCATCGCGGATGTTGCTCAGCCCGCAGACGTAGACCACCAGGCGCTCGAAGCCCAGGCCGAAGCCGGCGTGCGGCACCGAACCGTAGCGGCGGAAATCGCGGTACCAGCCGTAGTGCGCCGGATCCAGGCCGAACTGCGCCATGCGCGCATCCAGCACATCCAGGCGCTCTTCACGCTGGCTGCCGCCGATGATCTCGCCGATGCCCGGGGCCAGCACGTCCATCGCCGCAACGGTCTTGCCGTCGTCGTTCAGGCGCATGTAGAACGCCTTGATGTGCTCGGGGTAGTTGGTCACCACCACCGGGCGGCCGATGTGTTCTTCGGTCAGCCAGCGCTCGTGCTCGGTCTGCAGGTCCAGGCCCCATTCGACCGGGAAGTCGAACTTCTTGCCCGAGTTCTGCAGCAGCTTCACCGCTTCGGTGTAGTCGATCTGCTCGAACGGAGCGTTGATGAAGCCTTCCAGCTTGGTGATCGCGTTCTTGTCCACGCGCTCGGCCAGGAAGGCCAGGTCATCGCCACGCTCATCGAGCACCGCGCGGAACAGGTACTTCAGGAACTGCTCGGCCAGGCGCGCGTCTTCGGCCAGATCGGCGAAGGCGATTTCCGGCTCGATCATCCAGAACTCCGCCAGATGGCGGGTCGTGTTGGAGTTCTCGGCACGGAAGGTCGGGCCGAAGGTGTAGACCTTGCTCAGCGCCAGGCAGTAGGCCTCGACGTTCAGCTGGCCGGACACGGTCAGGAAGGTTTCCTTGCCGAAGAAATCGCGGCTGAAATCCACCTCGCCCTTTTCGTTGCGCGGCAGGTTGGCCATGTCCAGGGTCGAGACCCGGAACATCTGGCCGGCACCTTCGGCATCGGACGTGGTCACGATCGGGGTGCTGATCCAGTTGAAGCCGTTCTGGTGGAAGAAACGGTGCACGGCCTGGGCCAGGCAGTTGCGGATGCGGGTGACCGCACCGAACAGGTTCGTGCGCGGGCGCAGGTGCGCCACTTCCCGCAGGAACTCCGGGCTCATCGGCTTGGGCTGGATCGGGTAGGTCAGCGGGTCTTCGACCAGGCCCACGATCTCGATGTCGCTGGCCTGGATCTCGAAGGACTGGCCCTTGCCCTGGGATTTGACCAGGGTGCCGCGGGCGATCACCGAGCAGCCCGGGGTCAGGCTCTTGATGTCGTCGAAATTGGCCAGGGTGTCATTGGCCACCACCTGGATGGGGGCGAAGCAGGAGCCATCGGTGACATTGACGAAGGCAAGCGCCGCAGAGCCGCGCACCGTGCGGACCCATCCGCGTACTGTTGCCTCGCCGCCTTCCGGGATCTTCCCGGCAAGCGCATGTTCAACGCTGACCACCGTCATGACTTGAATCCTCTGTTGATCGACTCGATCTCTGAACACGGAGTTTAACGGGTGCGGTGTTCGGCTTGCGAGGCATTTCTCGCGTCCCACGGGGCTGTGTGCCGTGTGAACCGCAGCTGCGGCCGCCGAGGCCGGGCCGCGCCATACCCTCTATAATGATCACGATCCGCTGGAGTTGCCTGTCATGGCCGTAAGCCTTACCCCTGTTGCCTTTGCCCGTGTGCAGAAGTTCGTCGAGCAGACCCCCGGTGCGCTGGGCCTGCGTTTCGGCGTGACCCGCACCGGCTGTTCCGGCTGGGGGCACATCACCGATCTGGCCCGCGATGAGCGCGAAGGCGACACCGTTTTCGAGCAGGACGGGGTCCGCATCTATGTGGATGCCACCAGCCTGGAGCTGGTGGACGGCACCGAGATCGACTTCGGCAAGCACGGCCTGAGCGAGACCTTCACGTTCAGGAACCCGAACGCGACCGCGGAATGCGGCTGCGGCGAGAGCTTCACGACCGAGGCCGACAAGGCCTGATCGCCTGCGCGCCGGGCCTGTTCCGCCCGCCCGGCTTGCCTGCAACCCCTTCTGCTGCCACAATGCGCGGCTTCCTGCCTGATTCCGGGCAGGACCCTTGCCCCACCGCGTTCACCTGCGGGGGGCTGTCCGGCCCTCAAAGGGCCACATCCGAAAGGTAAAAACACATGAGTCGTCATTACGAAGTCGTGTTCCTGGTCCATCCGGACCAGAGCGAACAGGTCCCGGCCATGATCGAGCGCTACAAGGCGCTGGTCGAGAACGGCAACGGCACCATCCATCGTCTGGAAGATTGGGGCCGTCGTCAGCTGGCTTACCCGATCCAGAACCTGGTGAAGGCCCACTACGTCATGCTCAACATCGAGTGCGACCAGGCCGTGCTGAGCGAGCTGGTGGAAAGCTTCCGCTTCAACGACGCCGTGCTGCGCAACCTCGTCATCAAGCGTGACGAAGCTGACACCGAGCAGTCGCTGATCATGAAGAGCAAGGACGAGAAGGGTGACAAGCCCGAGCGTGGCGAGCGTCGTCGTCGTGATGACGAAGAAGGTGAAACCACCCCCGCCGCCGCTGACACCGATGCCGGCGAAGACGCCGCTTCGGCCGCTTAAGGAGCACTGACATGTCCAAGTTCTTCCGTCGTCGCAAGTTCTGCAAGTTCACGGCCGAAGGTGTCAAGGAGATCGATTACAAGGATCTCAACACCCTGCGCCAGTACCTCACCGAGAACGGCAAGATCGTGCCGAGCCGCGTGACCGGTACCAAGTCGAAGTACCAGCGCCAGCTGGCAACGGCCGTCAAGCGCGCCCGTTTCCTGGCCCTGATTCCGTACACCGACAACCACGACGTCTGATGAAGGCTGGCGACTTCGAGTCGCCGCTTTCGCGGATCCGGCCGCCCGCGCTGTAAAGCGTCGGGCAGTTTAAGGATTCGCCGTTCGGATATTCGGACAGCCATCCGCTGCGGGGCCTGAGCCTCGCTAACGAATACATATTTGGAGCTACACCATGAAGCTGATTCTTCTTCAGAAGGTCACCAACCTCGGCGGTCTGGGCGATCTGGTCGACGTGAAGCCGGGCTACGGCCGCAACTTCCTCGTCCCGACCGGCAAGGCCGTTCCGGCCACCGCGACCAACGTGGCTGAGTTCGAAGCCAAGCGCGCTGATTACGAAGCCAAGGCCCAGTCGATCCACGCTGACGCCGAAGCCCGCAAGGCGAAGCTGGAAGGCAAGAGCGTCACGATCGCTGCGAACGCCTCGACCGAAGGCAAGCTGTACGGTTCGGTTGGCCCGCGCGATATCGCCGAAGCCTTCACCGCTGTCGGCCTGCCGCTGGAAAAGAGCGAAGTGATCCTGGGCGAAGGCGCGTTCCGCAACGTGGGCGAGTACGAGGTGACTGTTCACCTGCACGCCGACGTGGAAACCACCGTCAAGGTGGTTGTGGAAGCCGAAAAGGCCTGATCCCTGCCGAAAGGCGGGAGTCACTGAAACGGGCGCCCGCGAGGGTGCCCGTTTTTGTTTGTGGCAACGGCAACGGCAACGGCAACGGCAACGGCAACGGCAACGGCTGGGCGCCTTGATGACATCGGTGGGAGTGCGCCGGGTAGCCTGGGCCGGGACCCGCCGTAAACCCGTCCCTGGGGGCTCGAAATGCGCCATCCATGGCGCATTACGGTCCCGGCCCAGGCTACCC
>NZ_JASCOO010000154.1:0-6453 GCF_029959485.1 Stenotrophomonas sp. PS02301 | reverse complement strand
CCATCCCGAACTCGGAAGTGAAACGCAGCTGCGCCGATGGTAGTGTGGCCTAAGCCATGCGAGAGTAGGTCATCGCCAGGGTTTTTACCCCGAAAACCCCGCTGCTCACGCAGCGGGGTTTTCTTTTATTGCAGGCACCTGGTTTTTACAGGTATCTGTTTCTCGGAAGAGACCTCTGCCGAGCTGGCGCAACGCGCTGCTCCAACCGTCTCCCTGGTGAAATTAGCGCTGTGGCACCACCCGATCCCATCCCGAACTCGGAAGTGAAACGCAGCTGCGCCGATGGTAGTGTGGCCTAAGCCATGCGAGAGTAGGTCATCGCCAGGGTTTACACCCAAAACCCCGCTGCTCACGCAGCGGGGTTTTTTTTGTCCGTCTCCCAACGGACGGGGAGCGTTTCATTACAACTGCCGCAGCAGACGCGTACGGTCGTGCGCGTGCGGACGGTACGGCCAGTGCGGCGGGTGTCGTTGGGTAGTTCTGCGTTTTGGGAATGGTGGCGTCTCCGCTTGCATCTTCCACGAGCGTGAGGGCCCCGTAGCGGCCGGCAGGCCCCTCGGCAAATGTCCCCCGGCCGCCGCCTGACGGCGACGCCCTCCTCCTTGATGTTGCCCAGGAGCCTACCGGCCGCTACGAGGCTTCGCGTGCTGTGTGCGGACTGACCAGATCAATCCCGGCACTCGCTGTCGCGCTGATGCTGGGCGGCGCCAGTTGTCTGGATACGTTGGGTCGCGATGCCCTTGTGGGCGAAATCAAGGAGGAGGGCGTCGCCGCAAGGCGGCGGCCGGGGGCGTCACCGGCAAGGGTATCGCGCCCCAAAGCCCGACCAACCCAGCCGCCGACCCAAAAAAAACGGCGCCTAGAAAGGCGCCGTTTTCATGAAGCAAAGATCACGTCACAGCAATCAACCGCTCAGCGTGCAGACTCCGCGGCCGGCGTCTCAGCGCCCTTGCCCTTCATCATCGCATCGCGTGCCGCCTTGAACGGATTGCCCTCGTACCAGTTCGGCCACCGGTCGCCGCCGGCCAGTTCCTTGCCAACCCCGTACAGCAGCTGCAGGTCCTCAACCGTGCCATCCAGCTTCCAGGTTGCGGGATCGAACTCGTCCTTCGGGCCGTGGTAACGGTGGCTGCCGTAGTCCTCGGCCGCCTTGCGGCCCGCCTCGACACCGCCGTCGCGCAGATCCTCACCACCGTCCGCATAGAGCGCCGGCACACCCGCCTTGGCGAAGTTGAAGTGATCCGAACGGAAGTAGAAGCCGCTCTGCACCGCGGTCTCGCCGTGCAGGGTACGCCCCTGGTTCGCGGCCAGCGGCTTGAGGATGTCTTCCAGCTCGGAGCTGCCGAAGCCGGTCACGGTCATGTCCTTGGCACGGCCTGCCACCGACATCGCATCGATGTTGATCACACCGGCGATCTTGTCCAGCGGGAAGGTCGGGTGACTGACGTAGTACTTCGAGCCCAGCAGGCCGGACTCTTCCAGCGTCACTGCCAGGAACACCACCGAACGCTCCGGTGCTGGCTGCTGGTGCACCATCGCATCGGCGACCTCCAGGATGCCGGCCACGCCGGTCGCGTTGTCGACCGCGCCGTTGTAGATGGTGTCGCCCTGCTCACCTTCGTGCTTGCCCAGGTGATCCCAGTGCGCCATGTAGAGCACGGCTTCATCGGCACGCTTGCTGCCCGGCAGGACGCCGACCACGTTGCGCGACTTCTTCTCGGCGATGGTGCTCTTCAGATCGAAGGACACCTTGGCCTTCAGCGGGACCGGCTTGAAGCCGCGCTTGCTGGCGTCCTTGTACGCTTTGTCCAGATCCAGGCCGGCCTCGGCGAACAGCTGGCGGGCGGCGTCGGCGCTCAGCCAGCCTTGTGCCGGGAGGCGCGCTTCCGGGTCATCCTTGGCCGGCAGGTCGTACTGCGGGCCGGCCCACGAGTTCTTGACCACGTCCCAACCGTAGGAGGCACCGGCGGTGTCATGCACGATCAGCGCGGCGGCGGCGCCCTTGCGTGCGGCCTCTTCGAACTTGTACGTCCAGCGCCCGTAATAGGTCATGCGCTTGCCGTCGAACAGCTTCTCGTCGTTGACGTGGAAGCCGGGATCGTTGACGAACATCACGACCGTCTTGCCCTTCCAGTCCTGGCCGGCATAGTCGTTCCACTTCTGCTCCGGCGCATCCACGCCGTAGCCGACGAACACCAGGTCGCTGGCCTCGACCTTGACGTCCGGCTGGCCGCTGCGGGTGCCGATCACCATGTCGGTGCCGAACGTCAGCTCGCGGGTCTTGCCGGCCTGGTCCAGCGTCAGCACGGTCGACTCATCGGCCGTGGTCTCGGTCATCGCCACGTCCTGGAACCAACTGTCGCCGTTGCCTGGCTGCAGGCCGATGCGCTGCATCTGGTCGCGGATGTAATTGACGGTCAGCTCTTCGCCCTTGCTGCCCGGGGAGCGGCCTTCGAACGCATCCGAAGCCAAGGTCTTGACCAGTTCGGCGAAGTCGCCGGCATTGATCTCGGGCGAGAACGCATGGCCCGGTGCGGTCGGTGCCGCGTCGGTGGCAGGCGCCGCGGTGGGCGCGGCGGATTCGCCCTTGCATGCGGTCAACGCAGCGGCAGCGGCAAGGCACAACAGAAGTTTGCGGGGCATCATCGGTTCCTGGAACGGGAAAGGCGGGTGCGCAGCGCACCAGTGGCCACCATATCAATCCTGTGGCGCGGTGTCGGTATCGAAGGGCACTGCCACGGCGCCGCTGACCGGGCCGATGCGGGCAGTGCGGTGCACATACAGGGTGACCTCGCGCTCGAACTGCAGGGATCCATTGACCGACGCGTTCGGCCCGATGATCACGCGCGGCTTGCGGCCGGGGGTCAGCGACAGGTTGAAGTTCGGCTTCTTGACCTCGATTCCGCCTTCGACCTGCGAACCCACGCCCACGGTGATGTCACCGTTGACGGTTTCGATGCCGCGCGCCACGCGCGTTTCGACCAGGCCGATGCTGCCATTGACGGTTTCCAGCCCGCCGTCGATCTGGGTGCCGCGATCCAGGAAGATGCCGCCGTTGACGGTGTCCACGCCGCCACTGGCAACCACTTCGCGCCCGACCCGCACGCTGCCATTGACCGTGGAAATGCCGCCGGTACGCGCGCGATCGGCCACGCGGATGCCGCCGTTGACGGTTTCGATGCGACCGGTGACCGCGCCTTCGGCGACCTTGATGCCGCCGTTGACCGTCTCCAGATTGCCGTAGCTCTGGCCGGCCTCGGCGGAGATGCTGCCGTTGACCTTGCTGATGTTGTCGCTTGCGAAGGCCGGCGCACAGGGCAGCGTCAGGGCCAGCAGCAGCGGAAGCAGGGAGCGTTTCATGGGAACCTCGATGGTGGAGCGCGGCTGGCAGGCCGCCTGCAGGAATGTCACCATGCATCGTTGCAATCCGCATCTGCCTGAAGTCACTGGAAAGCCCTTGCGCCACAACGCCTTTTCCTCACGCCGGGATAACAATCCGACCGACGGACGCGGTCGCACGCAGTGGCTGACCCCAGCGTTGCGTGCGCTGCTGCTGGCCGTGGCCGTTCTCGGCGCCAGCCCGCTGGCTGCACAATCCTCCAAGGAAGCCGAACGCAAGCTGCAGAAGCTGCGCAGCGAGCTCAAGGGCGTGGCCCAGGAGCGGCGGAATCTGGAAGGGCAGCGCGGGCAGGCGTCGCGCCAGCTGCGCGACGCCGATGAGAAGGTCGCCCGCACAGGGCGCGTGCTGGCCCAGACCGAAACCGCATTGCAGCGCGAGACCCGCGCCATGAACGAACTGCAGGCCAAGCGCGATGCGCTGCAGGCCGGCCTGGAGCAGCAGCGGGCGGAACTGGCCTCGCTGTTGCGCGCGGCGTACCGCATCGGCAACAACGCGCCGTTGAAGCTGCTGCTGTCGCAGGACCGTGTCGCCGATGCGAACCGCAGCCTGGCCTATCACCGGTATCTGCAGCGCGAGCGCGCGCAGCGTATCCAGTCCCTGACGGCTGATCTCACCGAACTGCAGCGCGTGGAGACGGAAATCGTCGAACGGCGCAAGGCACTGGAAGGCACCCGCCAACAGCAGAAACAGCAGGTCGCCACGCTGGCCGACGATCGTCGCGAGCGGGCGGCCACGGTCGCCTCGCTGGACGAACGGTACAAAGACCGCAGCGAACGCGAAAAAGCCTTGGGCCAGGATGCCAAGGCGCTGGAAACCCTGCTGGCCAATCTGCGCGCCGCCGCCGCCCGTGCCGAAGCAGAGCGTCGTGCTGCCGCGCGCCGCGCCGCCGCGGAGAAGGCGGCCGCCGAGAAGGCGGACCGGGCCGCCGCCGCGAATGGTACCCGGCCACCGCCGCGCGCGACCAAGACGCCCCCTGCGGTTGCCTCCGCGCCTGCGCCCAAGGTGGGCGGTCTGGGCTGGCCGTTGTCGGGCAATCTGCTCGCCCGCTACGGCGGCAAGCTGCCCGATGGCCGCACCAGCAGTGGCGTGCTGATCGGCGCGCCCGCCGGCAGCACCATCACCGCCGTCGCAGATGGCACGGTGGTGTTTTCCGATTGGATGACCGGCTACGGCATGATCCTGATCGTCGATCACGGCAACGGCTACATGAGCCTCTATGCGCACAACGACACGCTGCTGCGTGATGCCGGCGCCACGGTGAAGAAGGGCGAGGCGGTGGCCAAGGTCGGCAATTCCGGTGGCCAGGGCGTGACCGCGCTGTACTTCGAACTGCGCCGCAACGGACAGCCGGTGGACCCGGGCAGCTGGCTGCAGCGGCGATAAACCGCGCCCAACACGGGCGCGCCGCCAGGCACGGGGTTCAACGGGAATTTATCGTCGCTTCGCGCATAATCGGGCGACGCACCCCGTGCGTGGTCAACCGTCCCCCGCTCACCCTGGAGTGCTTCATGCGCGTAGCCCGTTCCGCCACCTTGCTGCTGGCCCTGTTGCCCGCGGTGTCCTGGGCGCAGCAGACCGCCGAAGCGCCGGCACGCGGGGCCGATGCGGCCACCACGGAAGAAGCGGTGACCTCACGGGTTCCGTTGGAAGAGATCCGCCGCTACGTCGCCGTCTACAACGCGGTGCGCGCCGCCTACGTGGATCCGGTGGACGACAAGAAACTGATGCAGTCCGCCATCCGCGGCCTGCTGCTGGACCTGGATCCGCACAGTACCTATTTCGACAAGGAAGACGCCGAAGCCTTCGATGAGCAGGCCAACGGCGCCTACGACGGCATCGGCGTGGAGCTGCAGCAGCAGCCCGACAACAGCAGCCTGAAAGTCATTTCGCCGATCGACGATACCCCGGCCGCACGCGCGGGCATTCTCGCCGGCGATCTGATCATCGCCATCGACGGCAAGCCGATCAGCGCGATCGAAGCCACCGAACCGCTGCGCGGCGTGGCCGGCACCAAGGTGGTGCTGACCCTGGTGCGCGAAGGCAAGCCCAAGCCGTTCGATGTCACGGTGACCCGCGAGACCATCCGCGTCACCAGCGTGCGCAGCAGGATGCTGGAACCCGGCTATGGCTACATCCGCCTGAGCACCTTCCAGGCCGACACCGGTGCCGATTTCCAGAAGCACGTTGCCCAGCTGCAGCAGCAGGCCGGGGGCAAGCTCAAGGGCCTGGTGCTGGATCTGCGCAGCAACCCGGGTGGCCTGCTCACCGCTGCCGTGCAGGTGGCCGACGATCTGCTCGAGAAGGGCAACATCGTCAGCACCCGTGGCCGCATCTCGATCAGCGATGCCCGCTTCGATGCGACCCCGGGCGATCTGCTCAAGGGCGCGCCGGTCGTGGTGCTGGCCGACGCCGGCTCGGCCAGTGCTTCCGAAGTGCTGGCCGGCGCGCTGCGCGACAACGGCCGCGCCCGCGTGGTCGGCAGCCGCACCTTCGGCAAGGGCTCGGTGCAGACCGTGCTGCCGCTGGACAACGGCGATTCGGTGAAGCTCACCACCGCGCGGTACTTCACCCCGAGCGGCAAGTCGATCCAGGCCACCGGCATCATTCCCGATGTGCTGCTGCAGCCGGAGAAGCGCGCCGGTGACGACGAGCTGCCGGCCAGCCTGACCGATTACAGCGAAGCCACGTTGCCCGGCCACCTGCGCGGTGACGAAGAAGGCACCGAAGGCTACAAGGCCGGTGATGTGCTGCCGGGCGATGGCCCGATCAATGACGCGCTGGCCGAGTTGAAGCAGCCCGGTTCGGTGCTGGCCAGGCAGAAGGCGGACGCGGCGAAGAAGCCGGCGGCCAAGCCGGCAGCGGCCGCGGTCAAGCCGGCCGACGCGAAGTCATCAGATGCGAAGCCGTCAGAAACGAAGCCGGCGGAAGCACCTGCGACTGCGCCGGCTCCTCCCGCGCCTGCCAAGCCGGATGCACCGGCGTCGACGGCGCCGATCAAGCCCTGACCGGTAGTGCCGGCCGCTGGCCGGCTCAGCAGAAATCCAACCGTACGT
>NZ_JASCOO010000153.1:0-6471 GCF_029959485.1 Stenotrophomonas sp. PS02301 | reverse complement strand
GGTGCCGACAGTGCGTCGGCACCTGCCTTCACCGCCATACGGTAGGTACCGACCGGTGGTCGGTACGTGCCTTCCACGGGCGGCTTCGGTTGCACGCCCTCCGGTCATGACGAGGGAACCCATGCCGTCACGCGCTTCAACACACAGTCGATCCCGCCTTCTCACGCTTGGCCTGGCCTGCACCCTGGCCATCGCCCCCAGCGCACGGGCAGCCGAGCCCACCGACACCTTCAATCGCCTGCTCGATCAGACCGTCGCCCACGAACAGCTGCCGGGCATCGCCATGGCCGTCGTCGACGATGGCAACCCCGTCTTCATCGGCACCCGTGGCGAGCGCCGCGCCGGGCAGGGCGAGGCCATCGATGCGGATACCCTGTTCAAGATCGCCTCCAACAGCAAGGCGATGACCGCCGCGCTGCTCGCCCGTCTGGTCGACCGCGGTCTCCTGCGCTGGGACGACCCGGTCATCAAGTACCTGCCGCAGTTCCGCATGCACGACCCGTGGGTCACGCAGCAGATGCAGGTGCGTGATCTGCTGATCCACAACAGCGGACTGGGCCTTGGCGCGGGCGATCTGATGCTGTGGCCCGAGCCGAACAGCTTCACCCGCCAGGACATCATCGCCGGGCTGGCCCATCTCAAGCCGGTCACCAGCTTCCGCAGCGGCTATGCCTACGACAACCTGATGTATGTGGTCGCTGGCGAAGTCGCCGCCGCAGCCGGTGGCAAACCGTACGATCAACTGCTGCGCGAGGAAGTCTTCTCGCCGCTGGGCATGGATCGCTGCCAGGTCGGCGCGTGGTCGGTCGCGGCGGTGGGCAACGTTGCCCAGCCGCACACGCGGAAGGACGGCCGCAACGTGGTGCGCGGTGCCGATGGTGACACCAGCGCCGATCTGACCTCGATGGCCGCCGGCGGCATCCGCTGCAGCCTGCGCGACATGACCCGCTGGATGCAGGTGCTGCTCGATCCGGCGCTCGTGCCCGGTTGGCTGAGCACGGCGCAGCGCCGCGCGCTGTGGACCGCGCACATGCCGATGCCGCTGGGTGAGCGCCAACGTCGCTGGGACAATGCACATGTGTCCGCCTACGGCTACGGCTGGCGCGTGTCGGACATGGATGGCCAGTGGAAGGTGGCCCACACCGGCACGCTGTCCGGGATGTATTCCTCGCTCGCGCTGCTGCCGGACCGCAAGGTCGGCGTGGTGATCCTGATCAACAGCGACGCCGAGGATGCACGCACCGCGCTGATGCAGGCCGCGTTGAAGACCTACACCGCACCGGACGACACGGCCGACGTGAGTCATTATCTGGCCCTGCTGGACCAGGAGCGCACTGGCCGCCGCGATGCCGGGCAGGTGCGCCCGGATACCGGCGCGCGCCGTGCCGCCTCGCTTCGCACCACCGCCGCCGCGCACGGCCGTTATCGCGATCCGTGGCTGGGCGAGGCGCTGCTCTGCCCGGAGCAGGGCGCGCTGCGTTTCAGCGTGGCCAAATCGCCGATGCTAAGCGGCCAGGTCATGCAGCTCGGTGAGCGCTGGCTGGTGCAGTGGGATACGCTCGGGGCCGATGCCGAGCCCTGGTTGCAGCTGCAGCCAGGCGCGACGCCCGCCCTGACCTTGGCCGCGATCGATCCGGAGATCGACTTCAGTTATGACTACCAGGACCTGCACTTCACCCGCACCGGCGATTGTCCGTAGCGCGCTGCTGCTGGCGCTGCTGGCCGGCAGTGCCCACGCGGCAGCGCCAGCGGTGACGATCTCGCCCGCGCGCGATGTGGCAGAGGCCGGACTGGTCGACATCCGCACGCTGACACCGGCGATCGAACAGGACATCCGCTACGCCGGCCCCGACAACTTCACTGGCCAGCGCGTGCCCGGCTATGACGCGCCCAAGTGCTATCTGCTCGCCCCGGCGGCTACTGCACTGGCACAGGTGGAGGCCGACCTGCGTGCGGATGGCTTCGCGCTGCGGCTCTTTGACTGCTACCGCCCGGCCCACGCGGTGAAGGCCTTCGTCGCCTGGGCACAGGATCCGCACGAGCAGTCGCGCAAGGCGCAGCAGTACCCGGACCTCGACAAGCCCGCCCTGCTCGGTGGCTACATCGCCGAGACCTCCGGCCACAGCCGCGCTGCCACGGTCGATCTGACCCTGCTCGATTGCCGCACCGGCCCCTGCGCGCCCGTGGACATGGGCACCGACTTCGATTTCTTCGGCCCGCGCGCGCATACCGATGCGCCGGAGATCAGCGAGGGCCAGCGCAGCCACCGCCAGCACCTGCGCCAGGCGATGGCACGTCGCGGCTTCGCCAACTACCCGATGGAGTGGTGGCATTTCACCCTGCAGCCCGAGCCGGCACCGACCACCGCCTACGATGTGCCGGTCCGCTGAGGCGCACCGCTACACTGTGCACTGACTGCCGGATCGGACCACGATGAACCTGCCGCTGCACGTTGGATTGCTGGGAACGCTGGAGGCAGGGCTGATCGCGCTGTTGGTCGGGCTGCTGGTGTATGCGCTGTGGCATCGCCTGTGCCGCTGGGCAGGCTGGACGGACGGGCATGCGATCGGCTGGGCCTGCGTGATCGCGGTGGTGGCCTCGGCCGGCATCGATGCGTGGAATCTCTTCTATATGGGCATGATGCGGCTGGAGTCACCGCTGTATGCACGGCTGTTTCTCGCCGGTATCCATGATCCGAACGAACTGGGCTCGCGCGTGGTGCTCGAAGTGGCCGGTGCGATCGGCGGCGTTGCACTGGGGTGGCTTTTGTTCAGTTCCCGCTCAGGCGAAAAAAACAGCAACACCGCGTGAGATTGCGTTCGCATCCGGTTAAATGCCCGGCCAATGAATGGGCGTGTTACCAACTGCTCACCTGCGGCTAACCACTGCGGTAATGCACGCGTTCGCGCAGGTGGTTAAGGCCGCGTGCGCAGCGCGGTCGAGGGGCAATATCGATTCACAAACGGGGTGGCAGTGTGGGGCCGTGCGGAAACAACAGGCCGCGCAACATCCACCCAAGGAGACCACCCCAATGACTACTCGCATCCGCAAGCCCCTGATCGCCATGATCGTCGCCGCAGGCAGTGTGCTGGCCATGCCGGCGATGGCCCAGTCGGCACAGCACAGTGCCGCGCAGGCGCAGAATCAGGCCGCCCAGGCACAGCAGGCGGCGGCGCAGGCCGGTGACGCAGCCGATACCGCGGCCAATGCCGCTGCGCAGGCCTCCGCGCAGGCCAATGGTGGCGGTGGCCAGACGTGGGCCAGCGTCGATACCGACGGCAACGGCACCATCAGCAAGGCCGAGGCGCAGGTGAACGCGGGCCTTGCCCAGGTGTTCGATCAGGCCGATACCAACAAGGACGGCGAGCTCTCGCCGGATGAATACAAGGCGTATGTGGCCGCCCAGCAGGGCAAGGCCGCCGATAACGGCGCCCAGCAGAGCAAGTAAGGACCGGGGACACCGGTAGCGCAGTGAGGGGGAAAGGGCGGCTTCGGCCGCCCTTTCTTTTTGCGCTGCCGGGGTGGGGCCGCTGGGCCGCTGTTGGTATCCTTGGCCGATGATGACTTCCCTGCCCACGCCGCAAGGCGCTATCGGCCTGGTTGGTTTTGACGGTGATGACACGCTGTGGAAGAGCGAGGATTTCTACCGCAAGGCCGAGCAGGACTACCTGGATATCCTGTCGCGCTACATCGACGTGCATGACACGCAGACCGCGCGCCATCTGCTGGAAGTGCAGCAGCGCAACCTCGGCGTGTTCGGCTACGGCGTGAAGGGCATGACCCTGTCGATGGTGGAAGCCGCCATCGAGATCACCAACCAGACCATCAGCGCCCGCGACCTGCAGCAGATGCTGGACATCGGCCACGACACTCTGCGCCACCCGGTCGAGCTGATCGACGGTGTGCGTGAGTCGGTCACCGAGATCGCCCGCGATTACCCGGTCGTGCTGATCACCAAGGGCGACCTGTTCCATCAGGAGGCCAAGATCAAGGTGGCCAACCTGCGCGACCTGTTCCCGCGCATCGAGATCGTCTCCGAGAAAGACCCGGAAACCTATGCCCGCGTGCTGGAGGAGTTCGATCTGCCGATCAAGCGCTTCGTGATGGTCGGCAATTCGCTGCGCTCGGACATCGAGCCGGTGGTCACCCTCGGCGGCTGGGGCATCCACACTCCCTACGCGGTGACCTGGGCGCACGAAACCCAGCACGGCGTGGCCGACGACGAACCGCGCATGGTCGATGCACCGACCGCCTTCGACTGGCCGCAGGCGCTGCGGACCATCGAAGCCAAGGCCGCACAGGCCGGATGATGCGCGCCGGCCTGCTCGCGCTGCTGCTGATGCTGCCCTGGGCAGCCGTGGCCGAGCAGACCCCGGAGAAGTCCGCCGCCTACGTGGTGGACACCGGCGATGCCTGGGTGGACACCCAGCTGCAGGACATCAACCACTACGCCGAGCGCTACCCGGACAGCTTTCTGGATGAAGTCTCGCGCTATGCCGGCGTCTCGCGTGGCTACATCGCCGCGCTGATGCACACCCACGGCTGGCAGGCCGGCGACATCTACTTCGCCTGTTTCTGGGCGCATGTGATCGAACGTTCCTGCCGCGAAAGCGTGCAGACGTGGTCGCGTACGGTACCGGAGGAGGGCGAGGCCAAACGCTGGGAAGCGGTGGTGGCCCAGCTGCCGGTCACGCCGACCAACCTGCACTGGCGCGCCTTGCGCCACGCCATCGTGGCCAGCCACGACCACTGGGACCGCCCGGTGAAGCTGGACGCGACGCTGCAGCGCCAGCTGGGGAACCGCGAGCAGCGCCAGCGCACGGCGAGCAGTCCCACGCCACCTGCGCGCTGAGGGACTTCTTTGCTGCTGTGCAGATCGCGGTAACCCCCGCGCTCGGCGACAATGCGCGATTGCTGCCCCCCCTCGTGATCCGTTGCCGAGTACGTAATGAGCGCCGACTGTTTCGTTTCACCCGACGATATCCGCAGCCTGTTCGCCCAGGCGATGTCCACCATGTACCGCACCGAGGTGCCGCTGTACGGCACCCTCGTCGACCTGGTGGCCGAGATCAACGACGCCGTGCTGACCGCCACTCCGGCGCTGGCCGAGCAGTTGGACCGCACCGATGAACGCGCCCGGCTGGACCACGAACGCCATGGTGCGATCCGGGTCGGCACGGCGGAAGAACTGGCCACGCTGGGCCGCCTGTTCGCGCTGATGGGCATGTACCCGATCGGCTACTACGACCTCTCGGTGGCCGGCGTGCCGGTGCATTCCACCGCCTTCCGCCCGCGCACCGCGCAGGCGCTGGCGCGCAATCCGTTCCGCGTGTTCACCTCGCTGCTGCGGCTGGAGCTGATCGAGAACGCCGCGCTGCGCGAGCAGTCCGCTGCCATTCTTGCCCAGCGCCGGATCTTCACCGACACCGCGCTGGCCCTGATCGCGCAGGCCGAACGCGAGGGTGGCCTCGACGAGGCCGATGCGCGCCGCTTCGTCATCGAAGCACTGGAGACCTTCCGTTGGCATGGCGACGCCACGGTGTCACTGGATACCTATCACGCGCTGCATGACGCGCACCGGCTGATCGCCGATGTGGTCAGCTTCCGCGGCCCGCACATCAATCACCTGACCCCGCGCACGCTGGACATCGACGCTGCGCAGGACGGCATGCTGGCCCGTGGCATCGACGCCAAGGCCGTGATCGAAGGTCCGCCACCGCGCCGCTGCCCGATCCTGCTGCGCCAGACCAGCTTCAAGGCGCTGGAAGAAACCGTGCACTTCCCCTCGGGGGAGGCAGCGGACGCCGGCACGCATACCGCGCGTTTCGGTGAGATCGAACAGCGCGGCCTCGCCCTGACGCCCAAAGGGCGCGCGCTATACGACCAGCTGCTTGCGCAGGCGCGAGACAGTGGGGGTGCCGGCAGCACCGGCCAGGATTACCCGACGCGTCTGGCCGCGGCCTTCACCGCCTTTCCGGATGACCACGACACCCTGCGCCGCGAGGGCTTGGGGTACTACCGCTACGCGCTGACCGACGCCGGTCGCGCCAACCCGGGTGCGGTGGGTGATCTGCCGGCCGAAGCGCTGATTGCCGCCGGGCTGGCCAGTGCCGATCCGATCGTCTACGAGGATTTCCTGCCGGTCAGCGCCGCGGGCATCTTCCAGTCCAATCTCGGCGGCGACGAACAGCGCGCCTACGCCGCACATGCCAACCGCGATGCCTTCGAGCAGGCGCTGGGCATGACGGTGGAGGACGAGTTCGCGATCTACGCGCGGCTGCAGGCCGAATCGCTGGCAAGCCTGCGGGGCGGCTGACGGAAGGAGCCGGCCAGCGGCCGGCACTACCGGTAACCCGCCCGGATCGCTGACCACTCACGGACCGCCCTACGGTAGTGGGGGGGGGGGGGGGGGGGGGGGGGGGGGGCGGCCGCCCGCCGCCGCCCGGGGCGCGGGGCGTCGGGGGGGCGCCG
>NZ_JASCOO010000152.1:0-6494 GCF_029959485.1 Stenotrophomonas sp. PS02301 | reverse complement strand
CGCCTACCCCGCGCACGAGCCCCGAAGCGGCCGGTAGGCGCCTGGGCAAAATAAAGGAGGAGGCCGTCGCCGCCAGGCGGCGGCCGGGGGACATTTGCCGAGGGGCCTGCCGGTCGCTTCGGGGCGTAACGCTCGCGGCGACCCCAAGCGGAAAAAAAGACCGGCTCTCGCCGGTCTGTGGGTGGTGCATTCGTGCCTGCATCAGGACGTTCGTTCTTCGCCTTCATCCACGCCGAGGTTGGTGGATGGGTTGTCGTAGATCTCGCGGTCGAGCAGGCCGGTTTCCTTGGCGACGATCACCGGGACCAGCATCTGGCCGGTGACGTTGGTCATGGTGCGCATCATGTCCAGGATGCGGTCGATGGCGTAGAGGTAGCCGATGGTTTCCAGCGGAAGGTTGGCGGCGCTGAGGACGACGGTGGCCATGACCACGGCGGTGCCGGGGACGCCCGCGGTGCCGAAGCTGCCCAGGACCGAGGCGATCAGGACGACGATGTACTGCTCGGGGGTGAGCGGCACGCCGGTGTACTGGGCGATGAAGACGGCGCACAGGGCCGGATAGATCGCGCCGCAGCCGTCCATCTTGATGCTGGCGCCGAGGGGGACGGCGAAGGAAGCGTAGTCCTTGTTGACGCCGAGGTTGTGGGTGATCGAGCGCATCGCGGCGGGCATGGCGGCGAAGCTGGAGGAGCTGACGAAGGCGACCTGCATGCCGGGGGCGGCGCCGCGGAAGAACTTGAGCGGGTTCAGGCCGTGCATGAGCAGCAGGCTGCCGTAGACCACCACGATGTGCAGGGCGCAGGCGATGTACAGGGCGAGCACGAAGTTGCCGAGCGGCAGCAGTTTTTCGAAGCCGTAGCTGCCGACCAGGCCGGCGATCAGGCCGAAGGTGCCCAGCGGGGTGATCTCCAGCACGAAGCGGGTCACCTGGATCATGATCTCGCTCATCTGCCCGGTCAGCTTGCGTGCCTCGCTGACCTTGTCGCCGAGCTTGACCATGGCAAAACCGAGCAGGCCGGCGAAGAAGATCACCGGCAGGATCGAGCCGCGCCCGGCGGCCAGGACGGTTTCACCGGCGCTGTTGATGCGGGTGCCGATGCCGGTCAGCGCGTAGAACACGTTGGAGGGCACGACATCCATCAGCACCTTGATCACGCTGGGTACTTCGCGCGGGGTGTAGCCGTGGTCCATGCTCAGGCTGAGCGCGCCGCTGCCGGGCTGCATGACGGTGCCGACGCCAAGGCCCACGCACACCGCCAGGGCGGCGGTGATGATGAACCACAGGAAAGTGCGCCCGCCCAGCGCCGCCACGGACTTCTGACCGTGCAGCGAGGAGATGGCGTTGATCACGGCGAAGAACACCAGCGGCACCGCGATCATCTTGATCAGGGTGACGTAGAGATCGCCCAGCGGGCCGAACCAGGTTTCGGCCGCCGGCCCGAGCAGCCAGCCGGCCAGTGCGCCGAGGACGAAGCCGCCGAGGACCCGTTGCCAGAAGGGGATCCGCAACCAGGCAGAGACCAGCTTCATGCGCGTTCCAGAGGTAATTTGACAGCTAGGCACCTTAGCCCAAGCGGGGCCGTGGAACGAGGCGTACACGGAAAATCAGCGTGTCATCGGCGTGCCTTGCGGCGTTCTGCATAATGAACGCCCGTTTCACATGTGAGATGCATTCATCCATGTCCCGTTTCACGCCTCTGGTGGCCGCCGTCACCACCCTGCTGCTCGGCGCCTGCGCCACTACCGCTCCCTCCTCCAGCGCTACTGCCGGCGCGGTCCAGGTCGATGTGCCGGCCATTGCCCACCCCGCCGGGGAGACCCCGCAGTGGTGGTACCGCAGCGGTGCGGCGCGCGCGGCCAGCACCGGTGCGATGGACGGCAAGGCCAAAAACGTCATCCTGTTCCTGGGTGACGGCATGAGCCTGACCACGGTGGCCGCGGCGCGCATCTTCGAGGGGCAGCGCAACGGGCATCCAGGCGAGGAGAACCTGCTGTCCTGGGAGCGCTTCCCGGCCACGGCGTTCAGCAAGACCTACAACACCGATTCGCAGACGCCGGATTCGGCCGGCACGATGACGGCAATCACCACCGGCGTGAAGACCCACATGGGCGCAATCGGGGTCAGCGCGGGCACCCGCAATGACTGCGCCGACAGCCTGAACAAGGGGCTGCTGACCTGGCTGCAACTGGCTGACAGCGCCGGCATGGCGACCGGCGTGGTCTCCACCGCGCGCCTGACCCATGCCACCCCGGCGGCGACCTACGCGCACTCGCCGGAGCGCAACTGGGAAAACGACACCGACGTGCCGGACGAGGCCAAGGCCGCCGGCTGCCGCGATATCGCCCAGCAGCTGTTGTCGACCTCGCGCTTCGGGCGCGGCCCGCTGGTCGCCCTCGGCGGTGGCCGTGGTGAATTCACCACCGTTGAAGAACGCGATCCGGAATACGACGACAAGGTCGGCCAGCGCCTGGACGGGCGCAGCCTGGTGACCGAGTGGCAGCACGCGCACCCGCAGGGTGCCTATGTGTGGAACGCCAAGCAGCTGCAGGCTGCCGCGAACGCACCGGCGATCTTGGGCCTGTTCGAGCCGGACCACATGCGCTACGAAGCCGAGCGCAAGGAGGATCCGGCCGGTGAGCCGAGCCTTGCCGAACTGACCCAGGCGGCGATCGCCAACCTGTCGCGCCACCAGGAAGGCTATGTGCTGATGGTGGAAGGCGCGCGCATCGATCACGCCAACCACAGCGGCAATGCCTACCGGGCACTGACCGATACCGTGGCACTGTCCGATGCGGTGCGCGCCGCCGTCGAGGCGACCTCGGATCAGGACACCCTGATCATCGTCACCGCCGACCATTCGCATACGCTGAACTTCGTCGGCTACCCGGCACGGGGCAACCCGATCCTGGGCAAGGTCAAGGACAAGGGTGGCGAAGACGGCGCCGGCAAGCTGGACCTGGCCCGCGATGGCCTGGGCCTGCCCTACACCACGCTGACCTACGCCAACGGCCCGGGCTACACCGGTGCCACCAACCAGCAGCCGGTCGGCCCGAAGCGCTACCCGCACAACCCGAGCAGCTTCGATCCGAGCACCGGCCGGCCGGACCTGACCGCGGTGGATACCGAGCATCCCGATTACATGCAGGAAGCGCTGGTGCCCGCCAAGAGCGAATCGCATGGCGGTGAAGACGTCGGCATCTGGGCACGTGGCCCGGGCAGCAAGGCGGTGCGCGGCACGATGGAGCAGAACGCGATCTACCACATGATCGTGCAGGCCACGCCGCGCCTGCGCCTGCGCCTGTGCGAGGCCGGCACCTGCGACGCCAAGGGCGTGCCGGTCGAGCTGCCCAAGCCGACCGCGTTCGAGCGCCAGGCCGGCGATAGCAAGTAATGCGTGGGCTTCGTCACAGCGCAACGAACAGGGGCCGCCTCGCGCGGCCCCTGCTGCTGGCAGCCAGCCTGCTCGCCTCCGGCATGGCCTGGGGCGCCGGCACCGGGTGCACCGCCTTCACCGAGGAAGACGGCCTGCAGCCTTTGGCCGGGTGCCAGTGGCTCAACGGCCGTCTTGCGCTTGAGACCAACGCGTTGGCGTCGTTGTCCTACGATCAGGACGGGCTGGCCGCGGTCCACGCCGGCGGCGGATTCCACTATGTCCGTGCCGATGGCCGGCAGTTGCCGGTGATCACCTTCGACAACGGCCCGGACTACGTCGTGGACGGGTTGGTGCGCGGCCGCGTCGGCGCGCGCATCGGCTACTTCGATACCCAGCTGCGCCAGGCGTTCCCGGCCACCTTCGATTTCGGCTGGGCGTTCGATGACGGGGTGGCCCGCGTCTGCCAAGGCTGCCGACCCGGCACGCCGGACGATCATGGCCACATCGCGATGGTCGGTGGCACCTGGTATCGCATCGATCGGCAGGGGCGTCCTGCGATGGATGCCGGCACGCCATGACGGCCCTGCGTGGCAACGTCGCCGCGCAGCGCCGATACTGCCGGTCTGCCTGAGATCGCGCCCCCATGACAGCCCAGCTTCCCCATCCCCCGTCCGTCGCCCATCCCGTGCTGGTGGGCTTCAGCGGTGGGCTGGATTCCACCGTCCTGCTGCACTGGCTGGCCACCTCGCCGGCGCAGCGCACCGCGGGCCTGCGCGCCGTACATATCCATCATGGCCTGCAGGAGCAGGCCGATGCCTGGACCGTGCACTGCACGCAGGTGTGCGCGCGCTGGAATATCCCGCTGCGGCTGCTCCGTGTCCAGGTGCAACGCAACCAAGGGCAAGGGCCGGAAGCTGCCGCGCGGCATGCACGCCGTGAGGCGTTCGCCTCGCAGCTGCTGCCCGGCGAACAGTTGGCGCTTGCCCACCATCGCGACGACCAGGCCGAAACCTTCCTGCTGCGGGCGCTGCGTGGCTCCGGGGTGGATGGATTGGCGTCCATGCAGGTCACCAGCGCATTTGGCGCCGGCACCGTGTGGCGGCCGTTGCTGGAGGTTCCGCGCAGCACCCTGCGTGCGCATGCCCAGGCCGAGGGCCTGGACTGGATCGAAGACCCCAGCAACGCCAGTGACGATGCCGACCGCAATTTCCTGCGCCTGCAGGTACTGCCGCAGCTTCGTCAGCGCTGGGCGCAGGCCGATGCCGCCTTCGCGCGCAGCGCGGCGTTGTGCGCGCAGTCCCAGCATCTGCTCGACAATGCCGACCGCGACGCACTGGAACGCTGCAGCGTCGGCCCCGGTGTGATCGACTGCGCGCGGCTGATGCGCCAGCCGGTGGAACGACGTGCACGCCTGCTGCGGCATTGGGTACGTGGCAGTGGCCTGCCACCGCTGCCTGCCGCCGGGGTCGAGGCGGTCGAACGCGAGCTGCTCCCGGCCGCGCACCATGCCGATGCGCAGTTTGCCTGGCAGGGTGCGCGCATCCGCCGTTGGCGCGGGCAGTTGCACTTGCTGTCGGCCAGCCTCGCACTGCCGGCCGACTGGAGCGTGCACTGGGATGGCCGCGCGCCGCTGGCCCTGCCCGATGGGGGCGCGCTGCGGCTGCTCGGCACGGACGCCGGGTTCGACAGCCCCGTGCAGATCCGCGCGCGCCGCGGCGGCGAGCGCATCCAGCTGCCCGGGCGCACACATTCCCATGCGCTCAAGGATCTGCTGCAACAGCAGGGCCTGCCGCCGTGGCAGCGCCGTCAGCTGCCGCTGCTGTTTGATGAAGACACGCTGCTGGCCGCGGGCGACCGCGTGATCGGTGCGGCCCTGCAGCCGTGGTTGCAGGCCCATCATGCGCAGTTGCAGTGGACCCCGGGCGCGGCGTGAATTGACCCCGCCGGGCCAGCAGCCCATACTTGGCGCATGGCAAAGAAGTCCCCCAATGAAACCTCCCCGGTCGCCCACTTCGAGCAGTCGCTGGAAGAACTGGAGCAACTGGTGGAGAAGATGGAAACCGGCGAAATGAGCCTGGAACAATCGCTCAGCGCCTACGAACGTGGCGTCGGGCTGTACCGCCAGTGCCAGCAGGCGCTGGAACAGGCCGAACTGCGCGTGCGCCTGCTCAGCGATCCGGCCCAGCCCGACACCGCCGTGCCGTTCGACCCGCCCAGCCATGACGGTTGAGGCCACGTTCGCGCGGTGGCGCGACCGTATCGAAAGCCAGCTCGACGCCAGCCTGCCTTCCCCGTCCGATGCCCCGCGAGGGCTGCATCAGGCGATGCGTTATGCGGTGCTCGGGGGTGGCAAGCGCATGCGCCCGTTGCTGGTGTATGCCAGCGGCCGGATCTTCGGTGCCGACGAAAACGCACTGGATGCACCCGCGATGGCGGTGGAGCTGATCCATGCGTATTCGCTGGTGCACGACGATCTGCCGGCGATGGACGATGACGCCCTGCGGCGCGGCCGCCCGACCACCCATATCGCCTTCGATGAAGCCACCGCGATCCTCGCCGGCGATGCCCTGCAGACACGCGCGTTCAGCCTGATCGCCGACGCGGCGTTGCCAGCGCAGCTGCGCGTGGAGTGCCTGCAGACCCTGGCGCACGCCTCCGGCGCGGCCGGCATGTGCGGCGGCCAGGCCTTGGATATCGACGCTACTGGCCATCAGCAGCCGTTGCAGGCTCTGGAACGCATGCATGCGCTCAAGACCGGTGCGCTGATCCGCGCCGCGGTGCGCATGGGCGCGCTGTGTGGGCAGGCGCCCGCGGCTGATCTGGCGACGCTGGATACGGTGGCCTCCGCGCTGGGCCTGGCCTTCCAGGTACGCGATGACATCCTCGATGTCGAAGCCAGTTCCGAACAGCTCGGCAAGACCGCCGGCAAGGACGAAGCGCAGGCCAAATCGACCTTCCCGGCGCTGCTGGGCATGGACGGTGCCAAGGCGCATCTGCGCACGTTGAGCGAGCAGATGTTCGACGGTCTGGCCGGCTATGGTGAGTCGGCCGATGCACTGCGTGCGCTGGCCCGGTTGGCCGTTGAGCGGGATCACTGAGGCCCGGCGATCGACCCACGGT
>NZ_JASCOO010000151.1:0-6579 GCF_029959485.1 Stenotrophomonas sp. PS02301 | reverse complement strand
CCGCGCCCCCCCCCCCCCCCCCCCCCCCCCCCCCCCCCCCCCCCCCCCCCCCCCCCCCCCACTACCCATCCGCGTTCAACAACATCAGCTCAGAACAGAAAACGGCGCGGATCTCTCCGCGCCGTTTTCGTTTTTCAAGATGCCCACCTACGCTGGGCACCTACCGCATGACGTGCATCAGAACTTAGCGGTGAACTCCAGACCGAACGTGCGCGGCTCGTTGAGGAAGCCGGTCAGGTTGTTGAAGTCGATCGCGCCGACCACACGGACCTGGTCGGTCAGGTTGCGGCCGTACGCGGCCACGTCGTACTGGCCGTAATCCCAGTTGTAGCCCAGGCGCAGGCCCCCTTCCAGCGAGGAGCGGCTGCGGAACTCCGGCGACTCGTACAGGAAGAAATTCACCGGGCTGCGGTACGCCCAGTCGGTGTAGACGTAGAACTCGCTGGCATCGTTGACCGGGAAGCCGGCGCGCAAGGTCAGGTTGTGGATCCACTTCGGCGCCTGCGGCAGCGGGTTGCCGTTGACCAGCGCGTAGGTACCGCCATCGATGACCGTGGTCGGGTCAGTGATGGTGCAGCCGCCGCCACAGATCGCCACCGCCAGATCCTTGTCCTTGATCTCGGTGTCGTTGTAGCTGCTGCCCAGGGTCAGCAGGACGTGGTCGGTCAGGTAGGCCTCGAAGTCCAGCTCCGCGCCCTGGCCGAGGGTCTTGTCGGCGTTGAGCAGGGTCGCGGTGTTGTTGGTGCCACCCACGGCGATCAGCTGCTGGCCGTCGACGTTGTAGCGGAACACGTTGAAGCCCAGGCGGGCGCGGCGGTCGAACAGGTCGGCCTTGATGCCGGCCTCGTACGAGATGACCTTCTCCGAGTTGGCCTGCGACAGGCCGGGCGAGAATGCCAGGCGGCCCTGGATCGACGGGGCGCGGAAGCCCTTGGCCACGCGGGCGTACGCGTTGAGGTTGTCGGTGATCTGATAGACGCCGCTCAGGTCCCAGCTGACGTCGTTGACGTCGGTCCTGGCGATGTACGGGCCACTGACCGGGGTACCGAACGGCACGGCCTGCAGCACGCTGGCGCTGAAGTCCTTCTTGTCCTGCGTGTAACGCACGCCACCGCGCAGCTTGAAGCGCTCGGTCACGTCAAAATCGCCGGAGGCGAACGCGGCCCACGCCTTGTTGCGCTGGTTCTGCACGACGTGGCCGGTCTGCGGGTTGCCGGGGGTCAGCGAGTCGTAGTTGAAGTTGTCGATGGTGACGTCTTCATCGAAGTAGAACACGCCGGCCTGCCAGTCGAAGCGGCCCCACTCGTTGGATTCCACGCGGAATTCCTGGGTCCACTGGCGGTGGTGCGGCAGGCCATCGGCCGATTCGGACGCGAACGGGATGTTGCCCGGGCCGTAGTTGCCGGCGCCCAGGAAGCTGGCACCGTAGCCGCCGTCGATGTCGCCACGGTTCAGCGATTCAGCGGTCTCGTACCCGGTGATCGAGTGCAGGGTGACGCGGCCCAGATCCCACTTCAGCCGCGCGCTGCCGCCCCAGGTTTCCAGGTCGGAGAAGTTCTGGCCATCGGTGGAGACTTCATCGCGGTCGAAGTTTTCGACCAGCTGGTTGGTGCCCGGCTTGAGGATGTTGGCGCGGAACAGGCGCGCGGTGCCGTTGAGCTTGCGCTTGTGCAGGTTGAACAGCGCTTCGACGTCGTCGCCTTCGTACAGGAACTGCACGCGGGCGGCGGCTTCGTCATAGCCCTCGAAGCCCTGCGCCGGGGCGCCCTGGCGGGTGTTGGTGACCCAGTCGTCGCGGCGCTGGTACAGCGCGGACACGCGCGCCGACCAGCGGTCGGTCAGCGGGCCGCCGTAGGCGCCCTGCGTGTTCCAGGTGTTGTAGCTGCCGTAGGCGACCTTGATGTACCCGTCGGCATCCTGCGAGGGACGCGCCGAATCGAACTTCACCACGCCGGCCGGGGTATTGCGGCCGAACAGCGTGCCCTGCGGGCCGCGCAGCACTTCCACACCGGCCAGGTCGAACAGCGGGAAGCCCTTCAGCAGCGGGCTTTCCTGCACCACATCGTCATACACCAGCGACACCGGCTGCGAGGCATTGAGGTCGAAATCGGTGTTGCCCAGGCCGCGGATGTAGAAACGCGGGAAGGCACGACCGTAGGACGATTCAATGTTCAGGCTCGGCACACGCGCCGACAGGAAGCGGATGTCATCGCCAGCCGAACCGAGTACGTCGAGCTTTTCACCCTGGATGGCCGAGATCGAGACCGGCACGTCCTTGGCGTTTTCGACGCGGCGTTGCGCCGTGACCTGCAGCGTATCGAGGGCGACCGGATCCTTGGTGGCGGGAGCGTCCTGGGCTGCGGCCGTCAATGGCAGCAGGGCGGCGAGGGCGACAACGAGCGGGTGCACGGACGGGAAACGGCCGTGGGCAGTGCGGTTCGGGAACATGGCGTTTAGGCTGTGTTGGGAGGGGTGGTGGACCGGCGCTACCAGACAATTGTTGCAGTACAGCAACAGAGCCGCAAACAACCGCTATTCATTACCCCCTTCCGGGAGCGCGCGTTGTGACGGCGGTCGCGGCCCGGCATCCCCGGTCATGGCCTGAATGCCCTGCCCCGCCGTCCTGCCGGGCTCGCCACCGCTTCGGTATGCTGGCGGCCCTCGATGCCCATTCAGTTGCCACGCCGATGACTTCACTGCGCCGTACCCGCCTGACGCTGTCCGTTGCCCTGCTCGGCCTGCTGGCCGGCTGCGGCGGTGATCCCGTGCGCCCGACCCCGCCGCCGGCGGCGATCCCGGTGACTCCGGCCAAGCCGGTCAAGATCGGCATCGCGCTCGGCGGCGGCGCGGCCAAGGGCTTCGCGCACATCGGGGTGATCAAGATGCTGGAGGCCAACGGCTTCGAGCCGGTGGTGGTGTCCGGCACCAGTGCCGGCAGTGTGGTCGGCGCGCTGTATGCCAGCGGCATGGACGCGTTCCAGATGCAGTCCAAGGCGGTCGCCCTGGATGAAGCCAGCATCCGCGACGTGCGGCTGTTCTCCGGCGGTCTGGTCCAGGGCCAGAAGCTGCAGGATTACGTCAACACACAGGTCGACAACCGCCCGGCCGAGAAGCTGAGCAAGCCCTTCGCTGCGGTTGCCACCCAGCTGGAAACCGGCGAGCGCACCGTGTTCGTGCGCGGCAACGTCGGCCAGGCGGTGCGCGCCTCCAGCAGCATCCCCGGCGTGTTCGAACCGGTGAAGATCGGCAAGTACAACTACATCGACGGCGGCGTGGTCAGCCCGGTGCCGGTGGATGCGGCGCGCCAGCTCGGCGCGGACATCGTGATCGCCGTGGACATCTCCAGCAAGGCCAGCGGCAAGGCGCCGACCGGCATGCTCGGCATCGTCAACCAGTCGATCTCGATCATGGGCCAGCGCCTGGGCGAGCAGGAACTGGCGCGCGCGGACGTGATCATCCGGCCGAAGGTGCTGGACATCGGCGCCGCCGATTTCGGCCAGCGCAACAACGCGATCCTGGAAGGCGAGAAGGCCGCGATGGCGGCGATGCCGCAGATCCGTGCCAAGGTGCAGCAGCTGCAGAAGGCGCGTGCCGCCGCGCTGGCCCCGCCGCCGGCCGCGCCCAAGTGCGATGAGCCTTCGCGCGTGGGCAAGCTGATGGGGCGCAAGGAAAAGTGCGTGTAACCCGGTAGTGCCGGGCGCTGCCCGGCGGCCTTACTCCAGCTGCGACAGCGGCAGCGCGCGGAAGTCCTTCACCGTGCGCAGCACGAAGCTGGAATTGACGTCGGCCACGCCGGCGGCATTGAGCAGCTTGTCGAGCAGGAAGCTGGAGAAGTGCTCCAGGTCGCGCACGTAGATGTGCAGCAGGTAATCCATGTCGCCGGTGAGCGCATGGCAGGCCACCACCTCATCCCATATCAGCACGCTGTCGGCGAACACGCCGATGGCGTGCTGGTCGTGCTTCTCCAGCTGCACCCGGACGAAGGCCTGCAGGCCCAGGCCGATCTGGCGCGGCTCCAGGCGGGCGCCATACCCGGCGATCACGCCCTCGCTTTCCAGCCGCTGGACGCGCCGCAGGCAAGCCGACGGGGACAGATTCACCCGTGCGGCCAGCTCGGCATTGGTCGCGCGGCCGTGTTGCTGGATTTCCGCCAGCAAGCGCAGATCCGTGCGGTCGAACTGGGTATCTCCGGCCATTGCTGCCCCGCAACATGAGGTGGACGCAATGATCTTGCGCCAGAAGCCCATATCCGCGCAACTTTGCAAACCTCTTGCGCGCACCCTGCTCTAGCATCGACAGATGACTTCCCAGGAGACCACCACGATGGAAACCGCCACCGCCCCCCGCCGCGTCGAACACCAGCAGACCGACAAGGGTTACGTGCCGGTCTATACCACCGCCATCGTGGAACAGCCCTGGGACAGCTACACCGCCGACGACCACGCCACCTGGAGCACGCTGTACCAGCGCCAGCGTGCGCTGCTGGAAGGCCGCGCCAGCAAGGAGTTCCTGCACGCGCAGGACGAGATGGGCATGAGCGCGCACATGATCCCGCGCTTCGACCAGCTCAACGAGGTGCTGGGCGCCGCCACCGGCTGGACCCTGGTCGGGGTGGAAGGGCTGCTGCCCGAGCTCGATTTCTTCGATCACCTGGCCAACCGCCGCTTCCCGGTGACGTGGTGGATCCGTCGCCCGGACCAGATCGACTACATCGCCGAGCCGGACATGTTCCATGACCTGTTCGGACACGTGCCGCTGCTGATGAACCCGGTGTTCGCCGACTACATGGCCGCTTACGGCCGCGGTGGCGTCAAGGCGCATGCGATCGGCCCGGAGGCGCTGCAGCACCTGACCCGCCTGTACTGGTACACGGTGGAGTTCGGCCTGATCAACACCGACGAAGGCCTGCGCATCTACGGTGCCGGCATCGTGTCGTCCAAGGGCGAGTCGCTGTACTCGCTGGAGTCGGCGGCGCCGAACCGGATCGGCTTCGATCTGGAGCGGATCATGCGCACCCGCTACCGCATCGACACCTTCCAGAAAACCTACTTCGTCATCGACAGCTTCGAGCAGTTGATGGCCGCGACCGCACCGGACTTCACCCCGATCTATGCCGCGCTGGAGGCCAAGGAGCATCTGCCGGCCGGTGAGGTGCAGGACGGTGACCGCGTGTTCCAGAAGGGCACGGGCGAAGGCTGGGAAGACGGCGGCGACGTGTAACGTCGTGACGCAATTCACTGGGGCGGTTGAAGTTTAGACACCTAACCTTCAAAAGCCTCGGGAGCTTTTGAAGGTTGGCAATGGGTGGAGCCGGGTCATGCGCTGCTGCTTTTCATCGCGGATACGCCAGCAGCACGACCAGATCCATCTCCCCCACCTGCTGCAGCGCATGCGAACTGCCCGTTCGCGTCAGCAGCGCATCCCCCGCCGCCACGTCGTACTGCGTCCCATCCAGCACGTAGCTGCCCTGCCCGCTGACGATGTAGTAAATCTCGTCCTTGTGCTGGGGATGCAGGCCGATGCCGGCCCCCTTGTGCAGCACGCGCTTGCGAAGCACGAACGGGAGGTCGGTGTCTTCGGCGAAAAACGGATACGCCGTGGTCGGCCCCGCTCCACCATGCGGGCCGGGCTGGGTCACCGCGATGTCACGCTCGTGGACCACGCGCGAGGGCCTGGCGGCCTCACCGCCCTGCCCCGCACTGCGCACCTCGCAGTCGATATCGCGCTTCAGCGCCGACGTGAGTCCGGGCTGCAACGCCACCCAGTCGCGCATCACCAGACACGCCACTGCGGTCGCCCCTGCCACACTGAAGTGCGTGCCATCGGCCTTGTTCTGCTCGGGCACGAACAGGAAGTACGGCTTGGCACCCTGCTCGCCCAGCCCGCGGATCCAGCGCGTGGAACTGTCGTTGAGATCGATCAGCGCGACCTGCTCGCGGGTGGCCAGCGCCTTCACCGCCTGGGTATACACACCGTGCGTGTCCAGCAGCGAACCGAAGTCATACAGCAGCCGCGCCACCGGGGTGATCAGCACCGGCGTGGCGCCCTTGTCGCGGGCCAGCTGCACGTAGCGCATCAGGAACTGCGGGTACGCGGTGGCAGGATCGGTGTAGCGCGTGGGGTCTTCGAACTTGGCGTCGTTGTGGCCGAACTGGATCAGCAGCACGTCACCGCGCTGAAGCTCGGCGGCGATCGCATCCAGGCGTTTCTCGTCGATGAAGCTGCGGGTGCTGCGGCCGCCCTTGGCGTGGTTACGGACCTCCCACACGGCGGGATCGAGATAGCTCTGCAAGGCCTGGCCCCAGCCGGCCTGTGGCGCGCGCTCCGGGCCGTACTCGGCGGCGGTGGAATCCCCGGCAATGAAGATGCGGTGCGGGGCACACAGCACGCTGGGGGCCGCGAGAAGCAGCGACAGGGACAACAGCAAACGCAGCATGGTCATGCTCCTGGGTGAAGAGCTGCCGGCCAGCGGCCGGCACTACCGGAGCCCACGATCTGCAGCGCAGATCGTGGGCGCGCCAGCGCGTCGCGATGGTGTTACCGGGCGCGCCAACCACCGTCGACCGGCAGCACCAGTCT
>NZ_JASCOO010000150.1:0-6626 GCF_029959485.1 Stenotrophomonas sp. PS02301 | reverse complement strand
TCCGCCGGTTCGGGGAGGCCGTTGGGGGGTCAGCGCACTGACGGGTCGTGCGGGCGGGGGGCGGGCAACCCCACACATGCCCCGGTAATGCCGGCCGCTGGCCGGCAACTCGTATTGCCCGCAGAGAAACTAGGACGCACCCCCATGGCCATCCCCCTCGAACGCATCAAGATCCTCGAACCGCGCCACCCCAACCGCTCCACCGGCATCATCAACGGGCGCACCAGCGGCATCCTCAACTGGAACGACATTCCCTACCCGTCCTTCTACCGCGCGTACAAGGAGCTTTCGACCAACTTCTGGATTCCCGACGAAGTCGACATGAAGGGCGACGCGCGCCAGTACGGCGAGCTCAATGCGCGCGAGAAGAACGCCTACGACTCGATCATCGGCCTGCTGGCCACGCTGGACTCGCCGCAGACGCGCTTCATCTACAACGTTGCCGAGTACATCACCGATCCCGCCGCGCACGCCAATGCCGCGATCATCGGCCAGCAGGAAGTGATCCACAACGAAAGCTACAGCTACGTACTCGCTTCGATCGCCGGGCTGGCCGACCAGAACCGCGTGTTCGAGATCGCCCGTACCCACCCGACCATCCTGGCCCGCAACGCGCCGATCATGCAGTCCTACGATGACTTCATGCGCGAGAAGACCGCCGAGACGCTGATCCGCGCATTGATCCAGTCCTCGATCCTGGAAGGCATCAACTTCTACTCCGGCTTCGCGTTCTTCTACAACCTGGTCCGCCAGAACCGCATGACCGGTACCGGCAAGATCATCAGCTTCATCAACCGCGACGAGCTGGCCCACACCAAGTTCATCAGCGAACTGATCCGCGCCATCATCGGCGAGAATCCGGCGCTGCAGGGCGAGCAGCTGACCGCCTACGTGCATGAGGCCTTCGAGCACGCCATCCAGCTGGAAACGCGCTGGACCGGCGAGGTGCTGGACGGCATCGACGGCATCGACGTGGACGAGATGATCCGCTACGTGAAGTACCGCGCCAACAAGATGGCCGGCATGCTGGGCATCGAGAAGCTGTACAGCGAGACCAATGTCAACGTGATGCCGTGGATCAAGGCCTACGCCGACAACTTCACCGAGACCAAGACCGACTTCTTCGAAATGCGCAACGCCAGTTACAAGAAGACCAACGCGGACAACGGGTTTGACGACCTGTAAGGAGGCATGGCGATGCACATCCTGCTGGCCTTCGCCTCGCTGAGCGGCAACACCCGCGAGGTGGCCACGTTGATCCGGGCGCGCTGCGAGGCACTGGGGCACCGGGTGGACTGGGTCGACGTGGATGCCGTTGACGCGGCCGTGGCGCTGGCGGGAGAGCCACCTGCCCTGTGCCTGGTCGGTTCCTGGACGGACAACGCCGGGCGTACCCCGGCGGAGATGAAGGACTGCGTGGCCGCGCTGCGTGATCGCTTCGGGCTGCCACTGCCGTTCCCGGTGGCGGTATTCGGTACCGGCGAGACCCAATGGGGCGAGGAGTACTACTGCGGCGCCGCCCACCGGCTGGCGCGGTTCTTCGGCGCCCCGTACCCGGTGCTGGAGATCGAGCAGATGCCGCACGGCGCCGAAGACACCCACACCATCCACCACTGGACCGACACCGTGTTGGCCCATACCCAGAGCCCTACGACATGCTGACCCTGCACGCCCAGACCCCCGAGGATTACCACGCCGCCCTGCGCGAGCACCCGGCCCTGCTGGTGGATTTCCACAAGGACGACTGCCCGGGGTGCCGGATGCTGGAGATGTCGTTGGCCAGTGTCGCTGGCGCGATTGAAGACGCTGGCATGACCCTGCTGAAGGTCAGACTCGAGACGGTTGGAGAGGGATTGTTCCGCGAGCTCGGGTTGCGCCAGACCCCCACGTTGCTGGTGGTCCGCGACGGTCACGAAACCGCGCGGCTGGCGGGATTCCAGTCGCCGAAGCAGATTCTTGGCGTGCTGGGCGCTGGATGACGCATATGTGCACGTTTGGACTCGCTAATGCGGCGCGACTGCCGCTGGCTGGCGCCTCGCCAGTGCGCCACGTCGCCGTGACAAACTGGGCCTATCGGCATATACGGATTGCAGCCTCTTAAACGCACTGAGTCGATTAGATCTTTCGATCCAAACTCACATTGGGCGTTGCGTTGCAAAAATCGAAATGCTCTGCATCCACTATCAGCGTGCCTGAATGATCAGGCCCATGACGGAGAGATATCATGCAGATGGTCAGATTATTGTCCGCAGCTATCATCTCGGGGGTCGCCGTATTCACAGCATACGTGGCGGAAGGCGCACCTCCGTTCTGTGAAAAGCAATGCGACTATGGTTACAAGGCCTGCCTGAGGATAGGGGAGGAGCCGGTAAAGTGTAGGGAGGAGTATGCGAACTGCATGCAAGCTTGCAGAGACCACTCGGAACTAGCTACAGACATTCTGAGGTAGGGGGAGATCGCCACGTGGAATCGTCGCAGGCCAACCTTGGTCTGCGACTACTTCGGGTGCCTATCAATATTGAATCGCAATCGAACTCCCTAGCTCATCGGCAAGCTCTACGTCCAAACCACTCCGATAATAAACCCGCGACCGGGACACATCACTTCAATTGAAGCGCTATCTGCAATTGCAGACAGCACTCCATTCTTTACTTCATATGGCCAGCGAACATAGAGGCCCGATGCTGTCGTCAGCCATTCCGTGTAATCGGCGCCAACAACAGCCCACGACGCTTGAACCACCACTCCAACGGCAGCGTCACCAGCGGCGGCACCGCAGCAGCCAATGCCAGCAGCGCGGCCCACCACGGCCAACGCAGGCGGATCGCGGCGAGCACCGATACAACCACGTAGACCATGAAGGCCACACCGTGCACCGGGCCGAAGATCTTGACCCCGACCGGGGTCGGATCGGCTGCCTGGTACTTGAAGTACATGCCGATCAACAGGCCGGCCCAGGTCAGGGCTTCAACGAAAGCGACCGTGGCGAACACGCGGCCCATGGGGCTGATTGGCAAGGCACGCTTCAAGATGGGCTCGGGGTCGTAACGGAAAGGACCCGCATCATAGCCAGCGAACGGTTTTGATGCGAATCATTCTCAGCATGCGGCGCCGGCCCTGCCGATCACCAGCGTGCACTGATGCGGAAGTCGGCGCGCATGCTGTCATCGTCCTGCAGCACTTTGTCCAGTGGGTGGCCCAGGTCAAGGCTGTAGCTGTAGCGCTTGGCGAGCTGTCCATTCAGGCCGACGCCGACGCTGCTGATGCTGGCCGAGGTGGGGTAGTCGCCACGTACCTCGCCATGATCGAAGAACACGTAGACATCGTGCGCCTGCCGATAGGGCCGGTGCAGTTCGACGCTGCCGAAGTAGCCTTTCACCCCGGAAAGGGTGCCGCGAACATAGCCACGCACGCTGCCGATGCCGCCCACCTGGAACAGGTTGCTTGAGGGCAGGAAGTCGCCGTTGCTGAACTGCCAACCCAGCTGTGCGCGGTACAGCAGGCCGCTGCTGCCGATGCGCTGGGTCCAGCTGGTGGATCCGTTGGCGGTCGTGAAGGCACGCCCTTCGGCCAGCGTCTCATCGGTGCGGATGCGCGAGACGCCCTGATAGAACGTCCAGTCGTAGCCGTCATTGCGATAGCCGGTGCTGACACCCAGGGTCACCGTGGTCGAATCGACCTCCGACACCCGCACATCACCGATATCGGACACGGAGTTGCTGCGCGAGACGTTGGCGATGGTGGACAGCAGCCAGTTCGGCGTGGCCACCCACGGCTGGGTGAAATCCAGACCATAGCTGGTCGACTCGCCAGTGATGTCCAGGGCGCGGTAGGCACCGTCGATGATGTTGATCTGGCTGCGCGACACGCTGGCGCCGACACGGCCGTTGCGCGTGTTGACGATACCGGAGTAGCCGATGCGCCCTTCCAGGCCACCGCGCGACCACGCCACCGAGCCGGCCAGCAGGTCACTGATCCCCGCCAGACCCCAGAACTGGCCATGCGCACCGTAGCGCTCGCGGCCGGTGGTCTCTACGCCGGAATTATCGACGAATACGCCCCAGTTGCTTCGGTCCGGCACCTCCGCCAGCAGCACGATATCGGTCTGGCCGGCGGCCTGGCCGGGCCGCATCAGTGCACGCACCTGCAGATCGGTGGTGCGGTTGAGGTAGATCAGCTCATCGCGCAGGTGATCGCTGCGCACCACCTCCCCTACCGGCTGCCGCACCCGCCGCTCCACAAAGCGCACCGGCACCTTGCCCTCCCCGGTCACCTCCAGCGTACCCAGCGTGCCTTCCAGCAGGGTGACGTCAACGCGCCCTTCGTTGATCGACTGCTCGCGCAGAAGCGCGCGTGCCGTACTGATCCCGGCTGCCTCGTAAGCTGCATTGACGTCGGCCACCAGTGTCTCCAGCTCGGCCAAGTGGACCTCGCGCCCCTGGTAGCGGGCGGCGATCGCATCGAGCGTGGCCTTCGGCAGCAGCGCCGATGGACTGAAACGCACCTCGTTGAGCACGAAGCTGCCACGGACATCGGCCAGCCCGCGTTGCCCGGCCGGCGGAGGCGCCGGCTGCACCGGGTCCACCACCGGGCGCTCCGGCTGCAGCGGCTGGCGCTGCTCGTAGTAGCCGTCAATGCGCTGTGCGGTGTCCTTCCCCGCGGTGCCACTACTGTTCTGCGCATGTGCAAGACAGGGCAGCAGCGCGCTGCCGATCAGGAACATCCCTCGGTACATGGTGTGTTTTCCGTCGTTCATCAGTTGGGCGCCCCTAGGTTGACCGCGCCGCCCGGGGCCGGAGCCACCACATCGCGGGCGTTTGCTTCATCACCTTCCGCGGGCGCACGGGCGGGTACCGCCATCTCCGGCGAGCGGAGATTGAGCATGCGGCCCAGGTAGCGCACCGCGCTTTCGCCCAGGTAGGCCGGCCCGGCCTCGAGGTGGTCGCGGTTGTAGTTCGGGCTGCTCACCCCGACCCCATCGTTGAACCGCAGCACATAGGCGTCGGTATCCAGCAGGCGGCCATCGGTCGCCAGGTGGAAGCGGCGGTTCAACTGCAGCAGCTGCGCGTCCGCCGGGCGCAGCGCCGGGCTGGTGTTGTCCATCAGCACGTGCAGCGCCGGGGTGGTCAGGGTCATGGTGCGTTCGACATGGCCATCGGCGATGGCGACCTTCGCCGAGGAGGACGTCAGCTCTGCCTCCATTGCCCGCAGCGCATCGATCAGCCAGGCATCACGCGGCTGCACGTCCACCACGATCCGGCGGGCGACACCGTTGCGGTAGCCGGTCAGCGTGGTCGTCAGCAGGCCTGGGCCAGCATCGGACTGACTTACCTGCGCCTGCACCTCATCGGCGGCCAGGTTCAGACGGGTATCGACCATCGCCTGTGCCAACGACAAGGTGTCACGTGCGGCCAGCTGTGCAGACGCCGCCTGCAAGTGCCCACCGGCCAGCGAACCTGCCTGGGCGTCCATGTAGGCCGTGGTGCCTGCGCTGGCCCGCTCGAAGCCGATGCTGCCACCCGCAATGATCGACTGTGCGCCACCGCTGCGACCGTCACCGAAATGGATATCCCGACCCGCCTGCAGCGCTGCATCGCCGCCGGCCTGGTACACACCCCATTGCTGGGTGCCGCCGCTGGTGGCCACCAGGTCGCTGCCGGTGCTGGCCGCTTCGATCCGGATATCGCCCGCAGCCAGCACCTGCAGTGCCATCCCCGCGTCCACCTGCCGGCCTTGGACATCCGAGCCGCGCGATGCCAGTGCGATGCCGCCAGCCGCCTGCAACGCATCGAACCGCAGCGCCTCGGTGGACGTCAGTCCAAGATTGCAGCCCACGTTGAGCGTGCCGATGACCAGTGCGACACCGGCATCGCCACGGAAGTTGCAACCCACACTTACCTCATCGGCGGAAAGGTTGGTGCCTGCGAGCCAGTCACCATCCACACCGATCACGGCCGTGCCCACATCGATGGACTGGCCGGCGCGCAGCGTCATCGAGCCGTCGACCGCCGCGCTGCCGAGGGTGATGGCGCCGTCAGCATTCGCCACCAGATCGCCGCGGCCATCGAAACGCTGGACGTGGGTGTCGCCACCGCTGCCCACCTGGGCATTGCCGCCGATGCGTGCGTTACCGACATCGACGTGACCCGCAGCGTTGAGCACCAGTGACTGCGCGACCGTTGCATTGCCAAGCTGCACATCCGTGCCGCCATCCACACTTGCCTGCCCCCCCACGGCGGCATCGTCGATGGCCAGCAGACCTCCAGCGTTCGCAGCGAGGTCGCCGTTGCTGGTCAGCTGCTGGATCTGCAGCGCACCGGCCGCCTCCAGCTGCATCGCCGCACCGGAAGACAGTGTCTGCGCCACCAGCGTGGCACCAGTGGTTCCGTTCAGCGCCCCCTGCGCCTGCAGCGTGCCAATGCCCAGCGCCCCGCCACTGCGAAGCTGCGCACCGCCGCCGACGGTGGCGGTACGCATGTCCAGCCTGCCAGCCGCAGCAACGTTCAGCGACTGCCCGATCACCGCCTGGGCCAGGCGTACATCCGCGTCGCCTTCAAGGCGCGCATCGCCATCGGCCATCAGGTCGCCCACGGCGAGCAGCCCACCTGCCGTGGCGGCCAGATCGC